>NZ_JBFAAX010000349.1:0-6181 GCF_040639995.1 Actinosynnema sp. NPDC023658
GCCGCTACGGCGTCGCCGTGACCCGAAGCGTGCCGGACCTGGTCGAGGCGGCCGTGCGGCTCGGGGAGCCGGAGCGGGCGACCGAGGCGTTCGAGCGGTTCGCCGCGCGGGCCGACCGGATGGGGCAGGCGTGGGCCGACGCCCTGGTGGCGCGCTGCCGGGCCCTGCTCGGTCCCGAGGACGAGGCCGAGCAGCACTTCAAGTCCGCGCTCACCCTGCACGACGCGGACCGGCGGCCGTTCGAGCAGGCCAGGACCGAGCTGCTGTACGGGGAGTGGCTGCGCCGTGCCCGGCGCAAGGCAGAGGCGAGCACCCACCTGCGTTCCGCGCGGGAGAACTTCGAGCGGCTGGACGCGACGCCGTGGATCGAGCGGGCGGACGGCGAGCTCGGGGCCACCGGGGTGACCGGCAGCGGCACGCCCGCCGTGCTGCACGGCCCACTGGCCCGCCTGACCCCGCAGGAGCTCCAGATCGTCCGGCTCGCCGCGCATGGGCAGTCCAACCGGGACATCGCCGCGCAGCTGTTCCTCAGCCCCCGGACGGTCGGCCACCACCTGTACAAGGCCTACCCGAAGCTGGGCGTGCTGTCCCGCGCCGAACTCGCCGCGCTTCCCCTCCACGACCCGGGACAGACTCCCTGACCTCTCGGGAATCGAGTCGGGAACCGTGTCAAGAGTCGACCCGAATGCGAATTCGGGCCGTATTCGGGTCGACCGCCCTGTCAATAGTGGTGTCCGTAGCACCGGCCGGGCTTTTCCGGTCGACCACGGCCGAATGGCGGTAGGCCCGCCTTCTCCACCGATTAGGCCGAAGGAGTGGAGTGTGCGAAGCGCGGTTGATGACGGCGTCGCCGCGCACCTAATGTCTCGACCCGATCGGATCGACAGGTTCAGCGTTTTCCCCCGCCTCCGACCAATTCGATTTCCGATTCACCGGGGGCGAGGCCAGGGTGTGCTGCACCACGTCCCGCTGACCAGCGCACGTCGAACCCCCGCCGGGAGCGCCATGTTCGATTCGGACGGCTACCACCTCTGGCACGGCAACGCGCCGATGGCGGACTTCTTCCGGGACTCCGACCCGGACATGTTCCTGGTGAGCGGCGCCGGCAGCAGGGTGCGCGACGCGGCGGGCCGCGAGTACCTCGACGCCCGCTCCTCGATGTGGAACGTCACCCTCGGCTACTCGTGCGAGCCGGTGAAGGCCGCCATGCGCGCGCAGCTCGACGTGCTGCCGTCCGGCACGGTGATGCGCTACGAGCACCCGACGCGCGTGGCGGTCGAGTACGCGGAGCGGTTGGCCGCGGCGCTGCCCGCACCGCTGGACCACATCAGGTTCGGCAACACCGGCAGCCAGATGACCGAGGCAGCCGCCATGCTGTCGCGGTTCCACCGCCGGATGACCGGTGAACCCGACCGCACCCACGTCATCACCGTGAAGGGCAGCTACCACGGCACCGGGCCGCTGGCCACCGCCCTCACCGGCGAGGAGGTGTTCCACCGGTTCTCCGCGCCGCTCGACGGGTTCGTCCGCACCGCGCCGACCCCGGACTTCACCGGCGGCGACGACGACCC
Source organism: Actinosynnema sp. NPDC023658 (assembly GCF_040639995.1). Taxonomy (NCBI): domain Bacteria; kingdom Bacillati; phylum Actinomycetota; class Actinomycetes; order Pseudonocardiales; family Pseudonocardiaceae; genus Actinosynnema; species Actinosynnema sp. NPDC023658. Next base: position 1,572 of record NZ_JBFAAX010000349.1, read on the forward strand.
CGTGCGCCCGGTGCTCGACCTGGTCGACGAGATCGGCGCGGAACGGGTCACCGCCGTCATGGTGGAGCCGGTGCTCGGCACGTTCGTCCAGCCCGTGCCGCACCGCTACCTCAACGAGCTGATCGCCCGGTGCCGCGCCCGCGGCATCCACGTGATCGCGGACGAGATCACCACCGGCGCGGGCCGGGTGGGATCCATGACCGTCAGCGAACGGCTGGACGCCGTGCCGGACATGGTGGTGCTGGGCAAGGGGTTGAGCGCCGGCTACTTCCCGCTGGCCGCGCTCGCCGTGTCCCGCTCGATCTACGACCCGCTCGCCGGCACCGAGAACCGCGTGGGGTTCCTCAACGGCTCCACCACCGACGGCCACCCGATCGGCATGGCCGCGGGCGCCGCGGTGCTGGACGTGATCACCGCGCCCGGGTTCTTCGAGGAGGTGCGGGAGCGGGCCGCGTTCCTGCGCGACGCGCTGCGGGAAGGGCTCTCCGACATCCCGGCGGTCCGCGCGGTCGGCGGCGAGGGGATGATGATCGGCATCGAGCTGGCGTACCGGGACGGCACGCCGTGGTCGCTGACCGACACCAACCGGCTGCGGCTCGCGTGCCGGGACCACGGCCTGCTGACGAGCTTCTCGGTCGGGGTGCTGCCGCTCATGCCGACGCTGGTCATCGACCGGGCCGACTGCGCGGACCTGGTCGCGCTGCTGGGCAAGGCGCTGCGCGACTTCCGACCGGGGAAGCCGGCTTGAGCGGTGGCGGGCGCCTCGGCGCCGTGCGGAACCTGGTGCTGGCCAACGGGGTCACCTCGTTCGGCGCCGGCGTCACGGAGTTCGCCCTGCCGCTGGTCGCGCTGAGCCTGCTCGACGCCTCGGCGTCGACGGTCGCCCTGCTGTACGCGGTGTCGTTGGCGGCGCGGGCGGTGGTGAGCCTGCCGGTCGGGGTGTGGATCGACCGGACCGACCGCGCGCGGGCGACCGTCCTCGGCCTGGTGGCGGGCGGGCTGGTGGTGCTCGCGGTGCCGGCGCTGACCGCGGGCGGCATGCTGTCGATCGGCTGGCTGGTGGTCGTGGCCGTCGGCGCGGGCGTGACCTCGACCGTCGTCCAGGTCGCCGCGCAGGCGCTGGTCCCGGCGCTCGTCGACGGGCGGCAACTGCTGTCCGCCAACGCGGGGCTGTCGTTCGGCCGCTCGCTGGGCAGCATGGTCGGCCCCGGCGCGGGCGGCATCGTGGTCGGCTGGATCGGCGCCGGCTTCGCGCTGCTGGTCGACGGCGTGAGCCAGCTGCTCGCCGCAGTGCTGCTGGTGCGCCTGCGCGACCCCGCACCGCACCGCGAGGTGGCGGACCGCCCGCGCCGCGCCGCGTGGGACGGCGTGCAGGCGGTGCTCGCGGACCCGCTGCTGCGCCGGATCCTGGTGGGCACCACGGTGTTCAACGTCAGCGGCGGCCTCATCGGCAGCCTGTACTTCCCCTACGCCTACCAGGACCTGCGGCTCTCCCCGGTCGCGCTCGGCATCGCGGCCATGGTCGGCAACGTGGGCCTGCTCGCCGGCAGCGCGCTCGCGCCCCGCGTGGTCCGACGCCTCGGTCTGACCAGGGCCGCCACCCTGTCCGACACGATCGCGGTCGCCGCCTTCGGCCTCATCCTGGCCGCGTCGCTGCTCGCGCCCCTCGCGATGCTGGCCGTCTACGAGTTCCTGTTCGGCCTCGCCATCTCGGTGTTCCGGGTCAGCGTGACGACCCTGCGCCAGGAGCGCACCGCCGCCGCGCTGCAGGGCCGCGTGTTCAGCATCGTGCTGCTCGGCCCCATGTTTGGCGCCCCGGTGGGCGCCGCCGTCGCCGCCGGCCTGGCCATCCCCTTCGGCGCACCCGGCGCGATCTCGGTCGGCCTGGTGGTGGGCGTGCTCAGCCTGACCCCGTTCTGGCTGCCGGGGTGGCGCACCGAACCGGCACCGGACCCGGCCCGCGACGCCGACCCGGCCCGATAGCCGCCCGTCCGGAGCCCCCGCTACGCCGCGACGTAGGGGACGGGCCAGTGGCGCATCCGGAACGGCAGCAGCAGCACGGCCTGCTCACCGCGCAGGGCCAGGCCGAACTCCACCGCGTCGGCCAGGGCCTCGGTGGCGGCCTCGTCCAGGTCGGCCACCGAGGTGGCCTCGGCGATGGCGCGGAAGTGGTCCGCGCTCTCGCCGTCGATGGTCAGGTGCACGGACTCGCCGTCGGGGCGGACGTCCTTCACCGTCACGAAACCGGGACCGACGCGGTAGTAGTAGGCGCCGTACCGGTAGGCGCCGAGCCACGTCGCCGCGCACTCCGCCGCGCCGTCGACGCCCCGCACCGGCGGGACGAGGTGGTGCAGGTTCCGCTCCCCGACCAGCGGCCGGCCGCCGAGCACCCAGTCCAGGCGCAGCGTGTGGCCGGTGCACTCGCGCAGGAACCGCAGCAGCCGCAGGTCGTCGTCGAGGCTCGCGCCGGCCCGCAGCGGTTCCTCGACCAGCACCCGCTCGTAGCCCGCTGCGGCGATGTCGGCCGGTGCGGCGGCGGTCCAGTCCGCCAGCACGAGCGTCCGCCCGGTGCCCTCCTCCTGCGGCTCCCGCGTCACCAGACCGGCGCCCGTCGTCGTGCGCGTCATGCCCGTCACCCCACCTTCACCGGCGCGGCGGTGGTCGCCAGCGCGAGGTAGCCGCCCGCCTCGGTGAACAGCAGCCCGCGGCCGAGCAGCGCGTCCAGCCACTCCCGCAGGGCGTCCGGGTCCGGGTCCCGCCCGTCCTCGCGGAGCCGCCGCACCAGCGCTGGGAGCGTCCTGCCCTGCTCCAGCTCCCGGTACGCGGCCACGAGGTCCGGGTCCTCGATCACCACGTCCTCGTGCGGCCGGCCGACCCTGCGGTCCTGCAGCACGACCACGCCGTCCTCGTCGAGCCGTCGCAGGTAGCTGTCCGGGTAGAGGTCGTGCCAGGCGTGGACGAGCGAGACCAGCTCGGCCGCCTCGGCCTCGGACAGGCCCCGGTGCGGGGTGTCGAACAGGTACACCAGGTCGGCCTTCTCCACCTCGGGGAGCCGGTACACGTGGTCGTAGAGGTCCGCGCTGGCGCGTTCCGGGAAGCCGAGCGCGGGGTTGTCGAAGTACGGGCTGAACCGCTCCAACAGGATCCGGCCCGCGGCCGACGGCGGCTGGAGGTGCGCCAGCGCGGGCAGTTGCCGCACCACGTCGGCGTACTCGGCCGCGGTCTCGCCCGGGAACCCGTAGAGCCAGTTCCACGACACGGTGAGACCGTTGGACTCGCAGTCGCGCAGCGTGCGGACGTTGCGCAGGCCGGACACGCCCTTGTCCATCATCCTGAGCACCGGGCTGACCAGGGACTCGATGCCGGGCTGGACGTGGGCGACGCCCGCGCGGCGCAGGACCTCGATCTCGGTGAGCTTCAGGTTGGACTTCAGCTCGTAGTGCACCCGCAGGTCCCAGCCCAGTTCCTCGATCCTGGGCAGCACGGTGCGGAAGTAGTTGTTGTCGATGATGTTGTCCACGGTGATCACGTCGAGCACCTGGTGCCGGGCGATCAGGTGCGACAGCTCCTCGATCACCCGGTCGGGCGACTTGGACCGGAACTCCATCAGCGTCCCGTTCAGCCCGCAGAACGTGCAGTGGTGCGCCTCGCCCCACCAGCAGCCGCGCGCGGTCTCCACCACCAGCTTCGGCTCGACGTGGTTGCGCACCGGCGAGGCGTCGAGGTGGGCGAACCAGTCGTCGAAGTCGGGCACCGGGATCCGGCCGGGCGGCACGGGGTGGGCCTGGGTGTCGTTGACCCGCTGCGCGTCGCCGTCCCACCAGCACAGGCCGGGCACGTCGGTGAACGGCACCTCGCCGTCCAGCGCGCGCAGCAGCGCGGGGAACGCGACCTCGCCCTCGCCGCGCACGACGTAGTCGACGAACCGGTAGTTGCGGTGCAGCGCCACGCCCATGTCGCCGTCGCAGTTGCCGCCGCCGAACACGATCGCCACGTGCGGCGCGAGCTGCTTGATCCGCCGGGCGACCGCGAGGCTCGGCACGTTCTGCATGAACGTGGTGCTGAAGCCGACCGTGTCCGGCGCCCCGTCGAGGATCTCGGCCGCGGCCAGCTCGACGAACTCCTCCGCGTACGGCCGGATCCGCCGCGCGCGGTCGACGTCGACCGGGTGCCGGGTGAGGTAGTCCTCCAGCGCGGCGACCCCGAAGTCCGGGTCGTCGTGCAGCACGCCGGTGAACACCCAGTCACCGAGGCCGTGGAACAGCCCGTTCTCCGCGACGTCGGTGTAGTCGGCCGGGCCGAGCTCGCCGTCGGTGGCGGCCATCAGGAACTCGGTCAGCCGCAGGCCGCCGTGGTAGGCGCGCGGCACGGGCAGGCCCTCGGCCGCGCAGCACGCCCGCAGCAGGCCCAACGGCAACGACGGCGACTCGATGGCCTGCCACGGCATCGCGGCGAGGCACGTCGACCTGGGCACGGCTCCTCCTGGGAAGCGTTGGGGTGCACCGACTCGGGTGGGAGCGGCCGGAGCCCGGCCACCCCCCGACCCACTCCGTCATAGCGGTGTGATAGGGAAATCAAAACACTGTAAAACAGTCACTCCCAGCAAAATC
>NZ_JBFAAX010000350.1:0-6174 GCF_040639995.1 Actinosynnema sp. NPDC023658
CGAGTTGAACGCTCAGAACACGGGCCGTGTGTTCTGAGCGTTCAACTCGGGGTGCGCGAACGTAGGACACGCGCGTTCTGGAGGTAGGACACGCGGGGGGCACGACGTCAGTTGACGGCGCCGTACTGGCGGTCGCCCGCGTCACCCAGGCCCGGGACGATGAAACCAGAGTCGTTCAGGCGTTCGTCGACGCTCGCGGTGATCAGGCGGACCGGCAGGCCGGAGTCCTCCAGGTGCTTGATGCCCTCGGGCGCGGCCAGGGCGCAGATCGCGGTCACGTCGGTCGCACCGCGGTCGGTCAGCAGGCGGATCGTGTAGGCCATCGAACCGCCCGTGGCGAGCATCGGGTCCAGCACGAACACCGGGCGGCCGGCCAGCGAGTCCGGCAGCGACTCCATGTACGGGGTCGGCTGGAGGGTCTCCTCGTCGCGGGCCAGGCCCACGAAACCCATCTGCGCGTCGGGGATCAGCTTGTGCGCCTGGTCGGCCATGCCCAGCCCGGCCCGCAGCACGGGCACCAGCAGCGGCGGGTTCGCGAGCCGGTAGCCGGTGGTCCGGGCGACCGGCGTGTGCACCCGCTCCTCGGCCACGGGCAGGTCGCGCGTGGCCTCGTACACGAGCATCACGGTCAGCTCGTGCAGCGCGGCGCGGAACGCCGCGTTGTCGGTGCGGGCGTCGCGCATGGTGGTCAGCCGCGCCCTGGCCAGTGGGTGATCGACAACGAGGACGTCCATGGTCGAACAGTATGTGGTACCCGAAGGCGATGCCCGGCGGCTCGCGGTCGGCGGCCCGCGGTCGGGCAGTGGGGTTGGCGGGACGCCGCCACGGGTAACGTCCTGGCATGGCCGACCACGTGCGGATCGGGGTTCTTGGGGCGGCGCGGATCGTGCCGGCGGCGTTGGTGCGGCCGGGGCGGAACGCGTCGGCGGTCGAGGTGTCGGCGGTGGCGGCCCGGGACGCCGGGCGGGCGCAGCAGTTCGCCGACCGGCACGGCATCCCGCGCGTCCACGGCAGCTACGAGGAGTTGTTGGACGACCCCAACGTGGACGCCGTCTACATCCCGCTGCCGAACGGGTTGCACGGGAAGTGGACATTGGCGGCGTTGGCGGCCGGGAAGCACGTGCTGTGCGAGAAGCCGTTCGCGGCCAACGCGGACGAGGCCGCGGCGGTGGCGGAGGCCGCGAAGCGCAGCGGCCTGGTGGTGATGGAGGCCTTCCACTACCGCTACCACCCGTTGGCCCTGCGGTTGCCGGAGGTCGTCGCGGAACTGGGCGAGCTGCGGCACGTGGAGGCGCGGCTGGCCTTCCCGCTGCCGAGGTTCAAGGACATCCGGTACTCGCTGGACCTGGCCGGCGGCGCGTTGATGGACGCCGGCTGCTACGCGGTGAACATGGTGCGCTACCTCGGTGGCGAGCCGGAGGTGAAGTCCGCGCGGGCGCTGCTGAAGGGTGACGGCGTCGACCGGGCGATGCGGGCGGAGCTGAAGTTCCCCGCCGGGCACACCGGGACCGTGGTGGCGTCGATGTGGTCGCGGTCGTTGCTGAGGCTCTCGGCGAAGGTGTTGGGCGCCAACGGCGAGGTGCGCGTGTTCAACCCCTTCGCGCCGCAGGCGGGGCACCGTCTCGCGGTGAAGCTGAACGGCCACCGGCGGGTCGAGCGCTTCGACCGGCGGCCGAGCTACGAGTACCAGTTGCAGGCGTTCGCCGACGCCGTGCTGCACGGCAAGCCGTTCCCGACGACGGCGGACGACGCGGTGGCCACGATGCGGGTCGTGGACGAGATCTACCGCGCCGCCGGGTTGCCGGTGCGCCAACCGAGCACCACGCCGGCCGGCTGAACGGGCTCCCGGCGGGCAGCCGGTGCTGAACGGTGTTCACCGGAGTCGTCGTGAAAAGGCGCGCGCACTCCTAGACTCACCCGCGTGAGCGACGAGCTGGTGCCGGACCCCCGTCAGATGCGCGCCTCGGACGCCGACCGCGAGAAGGTCGCCCGGGTGCTCCAACAAGCGCACGGCGAGGGCCGGTTGGACCTGCACGAGCTGGACGAGCGGCTGGCGGCGGTGTACGCGTCGAAGACCTACGGCGACCTGGTGCCGCTGACCGCGGACCTGGGCGTGCCCGCGCCGGCCGTGCTGCCCGTACCGGTGCAGCACCACGCACCCGCGTCGCGGATCGGCGGCACGCCCGGCTCCGCGGTGTCGTTCGCGTTCTGGTCGGGCGTGGAGCGGCGGGGCGAGTGGGTCGTGCCGCCGACGCACGCGGCGACGGCGATCATGGGCGGCGTCGTGCTGGACCTGACCCAGGCCCGCTTCACGCAGCACGAGACGACGATCAACGCCTACGCGCTCATGGGCGGGGTGGAGATCATCGTGCCGGAGGACGTCACCGTCCGGGTCGACGGCGTCGGCTTCATGGGCGCGTTCGAGGACTCCACGCACAAGGGCGCACCGACCATCCCCGGCGGGCCGGTCGTGCGCGTCACGGGGTTCGCGATGATGGGCGGCGTCGAGGTCAAGCGGCCGAAGAGGAAGAAGCTCAAGACCAAGAGGCACGAGGAGCTGGAGGACTGAGGACGAGGGCGTCCCACCGGACCCCGTACCGGGTCTGACCTGCCCGAAGTCACTCACTTAGGACGGCCGTCCCAATCCGCCTAGACTCGGCGGCATGGCTGCTCCGACAACTACACCGCCACCGCAGCTGCCCCCGGCGCTGGCGGACGCCGTCCGGGACGACGCGTCGCTGCGCCGGTTCCTGCACGGGCTGCCCGGTGTGGACCAGGTCGGCGTCGAACAGCGCGCGGCCGGTCTGGGCACCCGCAGCATCAAGAAGGCCGCGAAGCGGTGGGCCATCGACACCGCCATCTCCATGGTCGACCTGACCACGTTGGAGGGCGCCGACACCCGCGGCAAGGTCCGGTCGCTCGCCGCCAAGGCCCGCAGGCCCGACCCGGACCACCCGGACGTGCCGCAGGTCGCCGCCGTGTGCGTGTACCCGGACATGGTGGAGACCGCCGTCGAGGAGCTCCGGGGCACCGGTATCGGCATCGCCAGCGTCGCCACCGCGTTCCCGTCCGGCCGGTCGAGCCTGAAGGTGAAGCTGGAGGACACCGCCTACGCCGTCGACGCGGGCGCCACCGAGATCGACATGGTGATCGACCGGGGCGCGTTCCTGTCCGGCCGCTACGGCCAGGTGTTCGACGAGATCGTGCAGGTCAAGCACGCCTGCGGGGACGCCCACCTCAAGGTGATCCTGGAGACCGGCGAGCTCGCGACCTACGACAACGTGCGCCGCGCGTCGTGGCTCGGCCTGCTCGCGGGCGGCGACTTCATCAAGACCTCCACCGGCAAGGTGTCCCCCGCCGCGACGCTGCCGGTGACGCACGTGATGCTCCAGGCCGTCCGCGACTGGCACATCCAGACCGGCGAGGTGCGGGGCGTGAAGCCGGCGGGCGGCATCCGCACGACCAAGGACGCGATCAAGTACCTGGTGGCGGTGCACGAGGTCGCCGGACCGGAGTGGCTGACCCCGGAGAAGTTCCGCTTCGGCGCCTCCACGCTGCTCAACGACCTGCTGATGCAGCGGCGCACCCAGTTGGAGGGCCACTACAGCGGCCCCGATTACGTGACGGTGGACTGACATGTGGGAATACGCGCCCGCGCCCGAGTCGCGGGACATCGCGAACCTCAAGCCGAACTACCGGATGTTCATCGACGGCCAGTTCGTCGAGGGCGGCGGTGAACCGCTCAAGACGATCAACCCCGGCACCGAGGAGGTGCTGGCCGAGGTCTCCACGGCCGCGCCGGCCGACGTGGACAAGGCCGTGAAGGCCGCGCGCCGCGCCTACGAGCGGGTCTGGGGCCGGATGCCCGGCTCCGAGCGCGCCAAGTACATCTTCCGCATCGCCCGCCTGGTCCAGGAGCGGGCGCGGGAGCTGGCCGTGCTGGAGTCGCTGGACAACGGCAAGCCGATCAAGGAATCGCGGGACGTGGACGTGCCGACGTCCGCCGCGCACTTCTTCTACCACGCGGGGTGGGCGGACAAGCTGGCCTACGCGGGCCACGGCCCCGACCCGCGCCCGCTGGGCGTGGCCGGTCAGGTCATCCCGTGGAACTTCCCGCTGATGATGGCGGCGTGGAAGATCGCGCCCGCGCTGGCGACCGGCAACACCGTGGTGCTCAAGCCCGCCGAGACGACGCCGCTGACCGCGCTGGTGCTGGCGGAGATCATCCAGCAGGCCGACCTGCCACCCGGCGTGGTGAACATCCTCGCCGGCGCGGGTGACGTCGGCGCGGCCGTCGTGTCGCACCCGGACGTGGACAAGGTCGCGTTCACCGGGTCGACCGACGTCGGCAAGACCATCCAGCGGCAGCTCGCCGGCACCGGCCGCAGGCTCAGCCTGGAGCTGGGCGGCAAGGCGGCGAACATCGTGTTCGACGACGCGCCGCTGGACCAGGCGGTCGAGGGCATCGTCAACGGCATCTTCTTCAACCAGGGCCACGTGTGCTGCGCGGGTTCGCGGCTGCTGGTGCAGGAGTCGGTGGCCGAGGAGCTGCTGGAGAAGCTGCACGCCCGCGTGTCCACGCTGCGCGTCGGCGACCCGCTGGACAAGAACACCGACGTCGGCGCGATCAACTCGCGCGAGCAGCTGACCAGGATCCAGCAGCTGGTCGAGTCCGGCGACGCCGAGGGCGCGGAGCGGTGGACGTCCTCGTGCCCGTTGCCGGACAAGGGCTTCTACTTCGCGCCGACGGTGTTCTCCAACGTGTCGCAGGCGATGCGGATCGCGCGCGAGGAGATCTTCGGGCCGGTGCTGTCGGTGCTCACGTTCCGCACGCCCGACGAGGCGGTGGCCAAGGCGAACAACACGCCGTACGGGCTGTCGGCGGGCATCTGGACCGAGAAGGGGTCGCGCATCCTGTGGGCGGCGCAGAAGATGCGCGCCGGCGTGGTGTGGGCCAACACGTTCAACCGCTTCGACCCGACCGCGCCGTTCGGCGGGTACCAGGAGTCGGGCTTCGGCCGCGAGGGCGGTCGTACCGGGCTGGAGGCCTACCTCGATGTCTGAGAACCGGATTTCCCTCGGTCGGGCCGAGAACCGGATCGCGGTGACCAAGACCTACAAGCTCTACATCGGCGGCGCGTTCCCGCGGTCGGAGTCGGGCCGGTCCTACCCGGTGGTCGACGCGAAGGGCGCGTTCCTGGCCAACGCGGCGCAGGGTTCGCGCAAGGACGCCCGGGACGCGGTCGCGGCGGCGCGCAAGGCGTTCCCCGGCTGGGCGGGCGCGACGGCGTACAACCGGGGGCAGGTGCTGTTCCGGGTGGCCGAGGTGCTGGAGGGCCGGCGGGAGCAGTTCGCCGCCGAGGTGGCGGCCTGCGAGGGCGTCACGGCGAAGAAGGCGCACTCGCTGGTGGACGCGGCGATCGACCGGTGGGTCTGGTACGCGGGGTGGACCGACAAGGTCGCCACGGTGCTGGGCGCGTCGAACCCGGTGGCCGGGCCGTACTTCTCGTTCTCGGTGCCGGAGCCGACGGGCGTGGTCGCGGTGCTCGCGCCGCAGCAGTCGTCGCTGCTGGGGCTGATCAGCGTGGTGGCGCCGGTGATCGCGACCGGCAACGCGGCGGTGGTCGTCAGCTCGCAGGACCGGCCGCTGCCCGCGGTGACGTTGTCCGAGGTGCTGGCGACGTCCGACCTGCCCGGCGGCGTGGTGAACGTGCTGACCGGGCGCACGGCGGAGATCGCGCCGTGGCTGGCGTCGCACGCGGACGTGAACGCGCTCGACCTGACCGGTGCGCCGGAGTCGACGCGGGCGGACCTGGAGCGGGCGGCGGCCGGGACGGTGAAGCGGGTGCTGCGCGCCCGTCCGGCGGAGGACTTCACCCGCGAGCCGGACCTGGCCCGGCTGCGGGCGTTCCTGGAGATGAAGACGGTCTGGCACCCGATCGGCGTGTGACGCCTACCGGCGGCAGCCGAACCAGCTGAAGGCGAGCAGGCCGGTGCAGCCGAGCACGACCGCGGTGACGGTGGCCGAGGTGGTGCCGGCGGGCTGCACCGGCCACGTCAGCAGGCGGGCGAGCCAGTGCTCGTCGAGGGGCGGGACGACCAGCGTCGCGCCGGTCCAGCCGACCGGCAGCGCCCAGGCGGCACGCGCGCCGAGCAGCAGAGCGCCCAGCGCCG
>NZ_JBFAAX010000351.1:0-6130 GCF_040639995.1 Actinosynnema sp. NPDC023658
GCGGCGACCAGCCGGACCACGTCCGGCAGCGACATGACCCCGGCGAGCGTGGCGGCGACGTACTCGCCGATGCTGTGGCCGAGCATCGCCACCGGCCGCACGCCCAGTTCCGCGAGCAGGGCGGCCAGCGCGTACTCCATGACGAACAGGGCGGGCTGGGTCGCCTCGGTCCGGCGCAGGACCTCGTCGCCCTCCGCGGTCCGCTTCGGTTGCCCGAGCACCCCGCGCAGGTCCACGTCGAGGTGTTCGTCGAACAGGTCGAGGCACTCGTCGAACGCCTTGGCGAACACCGGGAACGCGTCGAGCAGCGGCCGGGCCATCCCGGAGTACTGCGCGCCCTGCCCGGGGAACAGCAGCGCGACACCGCGGGCGGGCGGGTCGCACAGCCCGGTCGCGACCCGGGACGAGCCGCTGGTCTCCAGCGCGTAGCCGGCGTCCTGGTGGTCCTTCACCGCGACGGCCAGGCGGTGCCGCAGGGGTTTGCGCCCGACCTGCAACGTGTACGCGACGTCGGCGAGGTTCGCGCCGGGGTTGTCGCGCAGCCAGCGCCCCAGGTTGGCGGACGCGGTGTCCAGCGCGGTCGTGCTGTTCGCCGAGAGCACCAACAGCTGGACCGGCTCCGCCGGGTCGCTCGGCGCGATCGCGGGCGCCTCCTCCACGACGACGTGCGCGTTGGAACCTCCCATGCCGATGGAATTGACCGCGGCGCGGCGCGGTCCGTCGGACTCCCAGTGGATCAGCTCGTTGTTGACGAAGAACGGTGACTGCTCCAGGCGCAGCTCCGGGTTGGGGGAACGGAAGTGCAGCGTCGGCGGGATCATCCGGTGTTGCAGCGCGAGGACGACCTTGAGGAAGCCGGCGACACCGGCCGCGGCGTCCAGGTGGCCGATGTTGGTCTTCACCGAGCCGAGCGCGCAGTACTGCGTGAGGTCGGTAGACTCGCGGTAGGCGGCGGTGAGCGCGGCCACCTCGATGGGGTCGCCGAGCGGGGTGCCGGTGCCGTGGGCCTCGACGAAGCCGATGTCCCCGGCGTCGACGTCGGCGGCCAGCAGCGCGCTCGCGGTCGCCCTGGCCTGCCCTTCGACGCTGGGGGCGGTGAAGCTGGCCTTCGACGCGCCGTCGTTGTTGATCGCGGTGCCCTTGATCACCGCGTACACGTGGTCGCCATCGCGCAGCGCGTCGTCGAGGTGCTTGAGCACCACGACACCCGCGCCGTTGCCCACCACGCTGCCGCCGGAGTCGGCGTCGAACGCGCGGCAGTGCCCGTCCGGCGAGGACGTGCCGCCGGGCTGGTGCAGGTAGCCGCCGCGGTGCGGCATCCGCAGCGACGAGCCACCGGCCAGCGCCATGTCGCACTCACCGCTGAGGATCGCCTGCGTGGCGGCGTGGATCGCAGTCAGCGAGGAGGAGCACGCGGTCTGCACCGACACGCTCGGGCCGCGCAGGTCGAGCTTGTAGGAGACCCTGGTGGTCAGGTACTCCTTGTCGTTGCCGATCATCACCTGGAGGTCGCCGACGACGTCGACCACGCCCGAGTTCTGCATGATGTTCATCGGCAGGTAGGTGTTCATGGTGCAGCCCGCGTACACCCCAATCATGCCCGAGTAGCGCCAGGGGTCGTAGCCTGCGTCTTCGAGCGCGGCGTGCGAGACCTCCAGGAAGTGGCGGTGCTGCGGGTCCATCACCTCCGCTTCCCTTGCGCTGTAACCGAAGAAGGCGGCGTCGAAACCCTCGCCGTCGGCCAGCGGCGCCGAGGCCCGGACGTAGCGCGGGTTGGCCAGAAGGTGCTCCGGGATGCCCAGTTCGCGCAGGTCCTCCTCGGAGTGGAACCGGATCGACTCCACGCCCTCGCGCAGGTTGCGCCAGTACTGGCCCGGATCGGAGGCGCCCGGCAGGCGGCAGGCGATCCCGATCACGGCGATGTCGGCGGGCACCGTCGTTTCGTGTGCGGTCACTGGTCTCTCCTGCGGTCGGCTCCGAGGTCGGTGACGGGCGCGTGCTGTCGCCCGCGCACCCGGCGTCTGGCGCCGAGCGCTCGGGTTCGGGTCGGCTCGACGCCGGGTGTGGTCCGCGCGTCGTCGAGGTGCTGTGCGAGCGATCTGGCGGTGACGTACCGGAACAGCGCCGCCACCGGAAGGTCGACGGACGTCCGCTCGCGCAATCGCGCGGCGACCTGGCCGATCATCAGCGAATGACCGCCCAGTCCGAAGAAGTTGGCATCCGGGTCCACTTCGGACAGTCCGAGGGCGTCCCTCCAGACTTCGATCACGACCGGCAGGGACGGGCTGTCGGTCCTGCGCGCGGCCGTCGGCGCGGTGGGCTCGGCGAGTGCGAGCAGAGCGCGCACGGCCAGCTTCCCGTGGCTGGTGCGCGGCAGCGCCGCGAGCACGGTGATCCGGGAGGGAACCGCGTAGTGCGGCAGGTGCAGCGCCGCGAACTCCTGCACCGCGGTCGGGTCGAGGTCGTCGCCGGTGACGAACGCGAGCAGTCGCGGCGAGCGCGATCGCGGGTCCACCACCACCGCGCACTGCCGCACCCCGGGGTGCTCCCGCCGCACGGACTCGACCTCGCCCGGTTCGACCCGGTAGCCGCGTACCTTCGCCTGCTGGTCCATCCGACCGGTGACGACCAGGTGCCCGTCGACCCAGCGACCGCGGTCCCCGGTGCGGTACATCCGGCCGCCCGGCTGGAAGGGGTCGTCGAGGAAACGGCTGCCACCGCCGGTATCGCCGAGGTACCCGGCTGCGACGCCGGGGCCGCCGACGAACACCTCGCCGGGAATCCGCTCGCCGACCGCGTGGCCCTCGTGGTCGAGCACGTAGAGCGCGGACAGACCGCTCGGCGACCCGACCGGGACCACGTCCGGCGCCCCCGCCCCCGGTGGCACCAGGTGCACCGCGCAGTTGATGCTCGTCTCGGTCGGTCCGTACCCGTTGTAGATGCGGCAGCCCGGCGCGGCGAGTTCGCGCAGCCGGGCCACCAGGTCGCCGGTGAGGACCTCGCCGGCGACCTGGATCAGGTCGACGTGGGGCATGGCCACCCCGGCCGCGACCAGCTCGTGGGCGAACGTCGGGGTCAGGAACAGAGTTCCGATTCTGTCCCTGGCGAGGAAACGCGCGTAGTCCGGCGCGTAGTACCGCTCGTGCGGCAGCGGCAGGCAGAGGGTGCCGCCGAGCAGGACGGTGGTGAACACCTCCTGCAACCCGTAGTCGAACGACAGCGCCAGCGTCTGACCGAGTCGCATCCCCGGGCCAGCGCCGAACTCCTCGCGTTCCCACAGCAGCAGGGGCAGGACGTTGGCGTGGGTGATGCCGACGGCCTTCGGCTTGCCGGTCGTGCCGGAGGTGTGCACGACGTAGGCGAGGTCGGCGGACGACGCGGGCCTCGGGTGCCCGATGCCGTCCGTCGTCGCCATGGACACCACGACCGGCTCTCGCGACACGATCGACCGTGCCACGTCGAGGTGCTCGTCGGTCGTCACCACGAGGTCCACACCGGCGTCGGCGGCCATGGAGGCGAGCCGGGCCTGCGGCAGGTCCGGAGCCAGCGGCAGGAAGGCGCGCCCGGAGAACAGGATCGAAAGCATCGCGACGACGAACTCCGGCGACCGGTCGGCGACCAGCCCGACGGTCGTGGCGTCGGTCCCGTCGTCGATGCGCTCACCCCAGTGACCGGCGAGCGCGAGCAGCTGCCCGTAGGTCCACTCGCGGTCCGCCTGCACCAGCGCGATCGCGGCCGGGTCCTGCCGCGCCTGCCGGTAGAACAGCGCGCCGAGGGTCGTGTCCGGCACCTCGAACGGATCCGGCACGACGACCGAGGTCAGGTCTCGGGGAAGTGGCAGCGCCCGCAGCGGGAGGTCCGGTTCGCCGAGTGCCGTCGCGACCGTCGACCGGAGCCTCCCGGCCAGCGCGTGCGCCGTCTCCCGGTCGAACACCTCGGTGCTGTAGGTCAGGCGCAGCACCAGTTCGTCGCCTACGACCCCGAACTCCGCATCGAGGTCGGCCAGCGCCGACCGGGTGGGCAGCGGCACCGACCGCAGTTCCAGGGAACCGGCGCGGGCCACGGCGCCCGGCACGTCGAGCGCCAGCCCCGCCAACCCGCCGGTGCCGGGTAACTCGTCGTCGTAGAACGAGCAGGTCGCCCGGAACAGCGGGGCGGCAGCGGAGCCCACCCGGCGGGTGACCTCCCTGGTGAGGGTCGCGATCGGCAGCCGTGCCCTGGCCAGTCCGGTCAGCAGTGCCTGCCGGGCGGTGACCGCGTGCTCGCGCAGCGATGCCGGACCGGGATCGTCGAGGTGGATCGGCACCGTGTTCACCAGGTAGCCGACGAGGAGTTCCAGGCCCGGTTGCCCGCGCAGCGCCATCGGCACCCCGACGACCACTTCGGACTGGCCGGTCAACCGCGCCAACCACGTGTGCACCACGGCGAGCAGCACGGCGAACGGAGTGCACCCGGACTCGGCGCTCACCGCCCGCAGGGAACGCAGCACCTCCCCGGGGAAGGTCAGCACGAGCGCGTCGCCCGCGAACGTCGTGGCGCCGCGGTGTTGCCGGTCGTAAGGCAGTGCCAGCGGTGGGGCCTCCAGCAGTTCGAGTGCCCACTCGCCGGCGAGGGCGCTGCTGTCCGGGGAAGCGAGCCACGCCTGTTCAGCAGCCACGACGGTGCCGAACGACGGCACTTCGCCGCTCGGCGGCATGGCCTCGTCGTAGCACCGACCGAGCTCGGCGACCAGCACGCCGAACGACCACATGTCGACGACGAGGTGCGACACCGAGACCACCAGCACCGGCGACCGGTCCTCGGCGCGCAGCGCCACGGCGCGGAAGTGCGGGCCGTCGACCAGGTCCAGCGGGGTCGCCGCCTCCTGCTCGACCGCCGCCTCCCACGCGTCCGTCCCTACGTCGCGAACGTGGAACCACGGCTGGTCCTGCGGTTCCCACACCCCGCGGGTCACCGAGCCGGCCACCTCGGAGAAGCGGCTGCGCAGTTGGGCGTGCCTCGTGACCAGTTGCCGGATCGCCTCGCCGAGGCGTGCGAGGTCCACGTCCTCCGGCAACCGCACCGCCTTGGTGACGCGGTAGGCGCGGGCGCCACCCTCGTTCAGCCTGCTGAGCAGCCACAGCCCCTGTTGCCCCCAGGTGAGCTCGTGCTCGTGGTCCGCTCCGGCGACCCGCGGTGGCACGTCCGCCATCGTCGTGGCGGCGAGTTCCCGGACCGTGGCGCCCCCCAGGATGGCCCGGATGTCCGGCACGACCCCGAACGCGTCCGCGAACGCCTGCTGCAACTGCATGGCGCGCAGGGAGTCCACACCCATCGCCGAGAGCGGCCGGTCGACGTCGACGGTTGTCGGACCGACGCCGAGGACCTCGGCCACGACCTCGGCCGCCCTGGTGCCGGTGACCGGTGAGGCCGGGGTGTCCGCCGCGGCCACCACGGGCAGCCGTCCGGCGAGGTAGGCCGACCGGCACGCGGCGCGGCGGACCTTGCCGCTGGAGGTCGTGGGGATGCCACCGGGACGGACCAGCACCACGTCGGCCACGCGCAGGCCGTGCGTCTCGGCCACCGCCGCCCGGATGGCCTCGACCAGCCGTCCGTGTTCGTCGCGCAGGCCCGGTGCCGTCGCCTGCACGACGATGACGTCCTCCGCGACCGCGAACACCGCCGTGCTGCGCGGGCGGAGCCGGGCGTCGACCGCTCGGACCGTGGCTTCGAGGTCGGCGGGGTGGTGGTTGCGACCGCGCACGATCATGAGGTCCTTCAGCCTGCCGGTGACCGCGAGCTCGCCGTCGGCGATCATGCCGAGGTCACCGGTGCGCAGGAATCCGTCGCCGAGGTCGACCAAGCGCTGCCCGAAGGTGCGCTCGGTGGCGTCGGCGTTGCCCCAGTAGCCTTCGGCGACCGAGGGACCGCGGACCCAGATCTCCCCCTCGGTCCCGTCCGGCACCGGCGCGCCGTCCTTGACGACGACGACCCGTTCCGGCGCGATGCGTCCACAGGAGACGGTCGTGGTCGCCGGGCGGTCGCCGGTGGCGGGCAAGGTGATGGTGCGCGGCCGTTGCGCGCGGCGGACACCCGACACCAGGAGGGTGGCTTCGGCCAGCCCGTAGCAGGGCGCGAACGCCTCCTCGCG
>NZ_JBFAAX010000352.1:0-6097 GCF_040639995.1 Actinosynnema sp. NPDC023658
GCCCGCACCGGTGGGGGTGCGGGCCGTCGGGACCGGGTCGTCAGCTGTAGAGCTCGTCGTACCGCGACGCGTGCGCGGCGTGCACGACCTTGCGCTTGACCTTCAGCGTCGGCGTCAGCTCGCCGTCGTCCTGGCTCAGGTCGCGGTCCAGGATCGTGAAGCGCTTGACCTGCGAGACGTGGGCGAAGTGGGTGTTCGCCTCGTCCACGACCTCCTGGACCAGCGCGCGGACCTCGGGCGTGCGGGCCAGGGTGGGCAGGTCGGTCGGCATGCCCCGGGCGGCGGCCCACGGGACGACCTCGTCCCGGTCGAGGGTGATCAGCGCGACCAGGTACGGCTTGAGGTCGCCGTACACCACCGCGTGCGACACCCAGCGGGACTGGCGGAGCTGGTTCTCGACGTTCGCGGGCGCGATGTTCTTGCCGCCGGCGGTGATGATGATGTCCTTCTTGCGGCCGGTGATCGTGACGAAGCCGTCCTCGTCGACCTCGCCCAGGTCCCCGGTGTGCAGCCAGCCGTCCGTGAGCACCTCGGCGGTGGCGGCGGGGTTGTTCCAGTAGCCCGCGAACACGTGCGGCCCCCTCAGCAGGATCTCGCCGTCCTCGGCCAGCTCCACCTCCAGGCCGGCGATCCCGTACGTGCCGACGGAGCCCAGCTTGTGCCGCGCCAGCGTGTTCACCGTGCCGACGCCCGTGGACTCGCTCATGCCGTAGCCCTCCAGCACCGGCACGCCCGCCGCCGAGAAGAACTCCAGCACCTCGACCGAGATGGGCGCCGCACCGGACAACGCCTGCCGCAGCCTGCCGCCGAAGATCCCGCGCACGCGGGCGAAGACCGGGTCCACCCGCTCGAACGCGTCGGCCAGGTCGGGCGGCACGGGCTGACCGGCGGCCCGCAGCCGGCGCACCGCCAGCCCGACCCGCACCGCTTGGCGCAGCTGGTCGTCCGGCACACCGGCCGTCGCGGCGGTGTAGATCTTCTCGAAGATCCGGGGCACGGACGGCAGGAACGTCGGCCGCACCTGCGCCAGCTCCGCCACGACCTTCGAGGGGTCACCGCCGTAGAACGCCACCGCATGGCCGGTGTGGAGCGCGCCCAGGTGCACGATCTGCGCGAACACGTGCGCCAGCGGCAGGAACAGGTAGGCGACGTCGTCCGGCAGGACGTAGGACAGCTCCTCGCTGAGCCGGCACATGGTCAGCCAGTTGCGGTTGGTCAGCACGCAGCCCTTGGGCGGGCCGGTGGTGCCCGAGGTGTAGATGATCACGGTCGGGTCGTCGGGGTCGATCGCGGCCCGGCGGTCGTCCAGCTCGCCGGGCAGGGGCGACGTGCGGCCCTGCGAGCGGAGGTCGTCCAGGCCGCCGTCCTCGATGACGACGACGTCGCGCAACGCGGGCACCCGGTCGCGGATCGAGTCGACCTTGTCCCGCTGCGCGGCGGTCTCCGCGACCAGCAGCACCGCGCCCGAGTCCCCGATGATCCACGCGCACTCCTCCGGCGCGCTGGACGGGTAGATCGGCACCACGATCCCGCCCGCCGCGAGCACCGCCAGCTCCACCGCCGACCACTCGGGCCGGGTGTCCGACAGCACGCACACCCGGTCGCCCGGCTCGACGCCCAGGTGCACCAGGCCGGACGCCAGCTCCATGACCCACTCCGCGACCTCGGTGAACGTCAGGTCCTGCCACCGGCCGTCGCGGTGGAAGCGCCACGCCACCCGGTCGTCGTGCGCCTGGGCGGCCACGAAGGGCAGGTCGGCGATGACGCGCGCCGTGGTCAAGGGCATGGCGGTGCTCCTCACTGAGCTGGAGTCGGGGTCGGGAACTCGGACGGGCACGGGGACGGCGACCGGACGGGGCCGACGTCCACGCGGACGCCGTTGAGCACGGCGGTGCCGGACAGCGGGTCCACCGCGAGGTCGTCGGTGAGCAGGTTGACGTTGACGCCGGGGTGGGCGCGGGCCGTGGCCAGGCGGGTGCCGGGCCGGTCGTGGCCCCAGCCGTGCGGCAGGCTGACCACGCCGGGGGCCAGGTCGGCGCTGACCTCCACGGTCGCCTCGACCTCGCCCACCCGGGACGTGACCCGCGCCGGACCGCCGTGCTCCAGGCCGAGCCGCGCGGCGTCGGCGGGGTTCACCAGCAGCGTGCACAGCGGCTTGCCCTTCACCAGCGCGGGCACGTTGTGCAGCCACGAGTTGTTGGACCGCAGGTGCCGCCGCCCGATCAGCACCAGGCCGTCGGCGGGCGCGCGCAACGCGGCCAGCACGCGGGGCACGTCGGCCGCGATCGGCGCCGGGCACAGCTCCACCCGGCCGGACGGGGTGCGCAGGACTTCCGGCAACCGGCTGGTCAACGGCCCGAGGTCGACGCCGTGCGGCCGGTCGAGCAGGTCGGCCACCGACAGCCCGTACGGGCCGGACCGCAGGCGCGCGTCGAGCAGCCGCTCCTCGCGCGAGAGGTCCGCGTCGCCGGTCAGGCCGACCAGCGCGTCGAGGTCGGCGTCGGGGCCGAGGCCCGCGAGGATCCCGGTCAGCCGCAGCAGGATCTCGCCCTCGTCGCGCTCGTCCGGGCCGAGCGGCACGGCGGCACGGGAGTACTTGGCGACGTTGCGGACCGCCAGCGAGAGGAACGCGAGGTCGTAGTGCGCGCGCCTGCTCGGCGGCGGTGGCGGCAGGATCACGTCGGCGTGCCGGGTGGTCTCGTTCAGGTACGGGTCGACCGACACCATGAAGTCCACAGTGGACAGAGCGGCGTCGAGGCGGCCCGAGTTCGGCACGGACAGCGCGGGGTTGCCCGCGACCGTCACCAGCGCCCTGACCCGGCCTTCACCGGGGGTCTCGATCTCGTCGGCCAGCGTGACGGCGGGCAGCTCGCCGGCCACCTCGGGCAGGCCGCGGACCCGGCTGCGCCACCGCCCGGTGGTGAAGCCCCTGCCCGTCCCGGTGCCGCGCCGCGCGTGGGCGGGCAGCGGGAACATCGCGCCGCCGGGCCGGTCCAGGTTCCCGGTGAGGACGTTCAGCACGTCGACCAGCCAGCTCGCGACCGTGCCGAACTCGACCGCGGTCGTCCCGATCCGCCCGTAGACGGCCGCGCGGGGCGCCGCGGCGAGCCGGTGGGTCAGCGCCCGGATGTCGGCCGCGTCGATGCCGCACCGCGACGCCACCGCTTCCGGGGTGAACGGCTCGCTCAGCTCGCGCACCTCGTCCACGCCGACCACGTGCGGCGCGAGGACCCCGAGGTCGACCAGGGACGCGGCGAACAGCTCGTTCACCATGGCCAGCAGGAGGAACACGTCCGTGCCCGGCACGATCGGCAGGTGCCGGTCGGCGGCCGCGGCGGTGCGGCTGCGGCGCGGGTCGACCACGACGAACGCCCCGCCGCGCGCCCGGAGCGCCTTGAGCCGTCCCGGCGCGTCCGGCACGGTCCACAGGCTGCCGTTGGAGGTGAACGGGTCCGCGCCGAGCAGCAGGAGGAAGTCCGTGCGGTCGATGTCGGGCACCGGGATGCTGAAGATCCCGCCGTAGAGCAGGCCGCACGCCACGTGCTTGGGCATCTGGTCGACGGTGGCGGCGGTGAAGACGTTGCGCGAGCCGGACGCCTTGCGCAGCCCCGGCACGTACAGGCCGGCGGCCAGGGAGTGCACGGTCGGGTTGCCCAGGTACAGCGCCACCGCGTCCCGGCCGTGCTCGGTGATGACCGCGTTCAGCCGCCGGTCGACCAGGGCGAACGCCTCGTCCCACGACACGGGCTCGAACCGGTCGCCACGCCGGGCCACGGGCGTGCGCAGGCGGTCGGGGTCGGCGTCCAGCGCGCCGAGGGACGCGCCCTTCGGGCACAGGAACCCGCCGCTGAACGGGTCGTGCCGGTCGCCCCGGACGGCGGTCACCCGGTCGTCCTCGACGGTCAGCTCCAGGCCGCAGGTGGCCTCGCACAGCGGGCAGGTCGTGTAGGCGGTGCGCATGCGGCTCCTCAGCGGGTGGTCCGGGTCGGTGGCGTGGCGTGCGGGGAGCGCGGGCGAGGCGTCGGCAGGAGGTGCGGCAGGGGGTGCAGGCGGCCGGCGGCGGTCAGCCCGGTCAGCTCGCTCAGCGCGGCGACCACCATCTCCGGGCGGGCCAGGCAGTCGGTGAGGCGGAACCCCACGACGGCCCGCGACCCGAGCCGCACCGGGTCGACGTCGACCGGCTCGCCGTGGCAGACGAGCCGCCCGAAGGGGGCCAGCACGGCGAGCGCGCCGTCCACCAGGCCGGGGTCCACCGGCCGGGTGCCCACGCCACGAGCCCCGCCGACCCCGCCGATCACCGGATGAGTCACCGGCAGGCCCACCACGACGTCCGCCAACCCGGCGACCGGCAGCCGTTCACCCAGGTCGGGCGCGGTCGAGTCGAGGGCCGCGTCCGCGCCCAGCCGCAGTGCCAGCCGGCGTTGGGCCTGGGTCGCCGCGGTGGCCACCACGCGCCCCGCGCCGAAGCTCACGGCCAGCTGCACGGCCATCCCGCCGACCCCGCCCGCCGCGTCGTGCACCACCACCGACTCACCCCGCCGCAGGTGCGCGCACGTCCGCAGCAGGTGCCACGCGGTCACGCCGTGAGCCGCCAGGGCCAGCGCCGCTGCGTCGTCGACCTCGGCGGGCAGTGGGAAGCCGAAGCCGTCGAACGACAGCTCCCGACGCCCCGCCCTCGCGACGACCTCCACGTCACCCAGGCAACACGCCCGGGTTACCGACCGGTTAGTGCGGAGTCCACGACAACTAAGCGCGAAGGCCGGGCGTCGGCGCTCAGGCGCGGCCGTCCAGGACGCGGGCCAGCTCCAGCCGCGAGGACACGTGCAGCTTGGCGTAGATGCGGGACAGGTACACCTCGATGGTGCGCGGGCTGTAGTGCAGCGCGGCGGCGATGTCGCGGTTGCGCATCCCCTGCTGCACGAGCCGGGCGACGTTCTCCTCCGCCTCGGTCAGCACGCCGGGGGCCTTGGCCCGCGCCCGCGGCACCTTCGCGCCCAGCTCGCGCAGCCGACCACCGGCCTGGCGGCGCAACCCGTGCGCCCCGAGCCGCTGGAACACCGCGTACGCGTCCAGCAGCTCCGGCACGGCGGCGCGCTCGACCAGGCCGAGCGCCAGCTGCGCCCGCGCCTTCTCGAACACCAACCCGCCCGCCTCCGCCTCGCGCACCGCCTCCCGCAGCACGACGGCGTCCCGCTCGGTCAGCCCGATCACCCGCCGGACCGTCGTACGCGTCCACGGGGCCACTCGATCAGCGGACACGACCCGCAGCCGCTTCACCGTCTGCCGAGCCTCTTCCACCCGGTCGTGGGCCAGGTCCAGCTCGATCAGGCGACCCAGCAGCACGCAGCTGTACGCGGTCATCCCGTCGTCGTCCACGGCCTCGACCAGGGCCGTCCGCGCACCCTCGACGTCACCGCGCGCGGCGAGGTAACCGGCCATCGCCAACGCGTGCAGGCGGGACATGTTCGGGCTGGTCGGGACGGGCAGGGCGGCCAGCCGGGCGGCGACGTCCAGCTCACCGCGCCACGTGCGCACCTCCAGCTCGATCGCGCGCAGGCCGTCGAGCATCATCAGCTCCTGGCGCGACCCCAGCTCGGCGGCGGCCCGGCCCACGCGTTCCAGGCACGCGTCCCACGCGCCGCCGAACCAGTCCAGCGCCACCCGCGCCATCTCCAGCTCACCGCGGAAGGCGTGCCCGCCGGTCCGCTCGCGCAGCTCCTCCGCCCGCCGCAGCCGCCACGACGCGTCGTGCACCAGGCCGGCCAACGCCCCGGTGGACGCGCCGACGGCCAGCGCCTGCAGCTCCAGGGCGGGCTGGCCGTCCGCCGAACGCAGGGAGCGGTTGGCGTAGTCGACCGTCCGGTCGTGCCGGAACAGCATCGACGTGATCATCGCCAGCCGGTCGAACACGACCACGCCCTCGGCGGCGGAGGTGAACGGCATGGCCTCGATCCGGTCCGCGGCGGCCAGCGCCTCGGCGTGACGTCCGGTGAACACGAGCAGCAGCGCGCGCTGGGCGTGCAACGCGGCCGGTGCGTCACCCGTCGCCACCTCCGCGTCGGCCAGCCGCAACGCCTCGGTCAACCGGCCCAGCAGG
>NZ_JBFAAX010000353.1:0-6078 GCF_040639995.1 Actinosynnema sp. NPDC023658
GTGCTCGTGTCGTTCATCGCGTTCACGGCCGTGTTCGCGGTGCTGGCCGCCGCCGACTGGGTGCTGATCGCCCGGTTGGCGCGGCGCGGATCGTTGATCCGGGCCTCTCCCGCGCAGCGGGCGGGACCGCCGGGGAACAGGTCGTGGGCCTGCGCCCCGAGCACGAGCAGGGCGACGCCGAACATGCCGACGAGCAGGCCCAGGACGCAGACCTCGGTCCGGTGCTGGCGCCAGATCAACCACGTCATGCCGTCCCTCCCGACGTGGCCGCGGCACCCGGCTCGGACGGCCGGCGCAGGTACGCGAGCACCAGCTCCTCCAGCGCGACCGGCTGGGTCTGCCACCCGGGCGCGGCCGGGATCCCGCCGTCGCGCACCAGCAGGGTCGTGTGCCGGTCGCTGTGGACGGCCTGCACGACGGCGCCGGACCGGTCGAGGTCGGTGGCCGTGCGCGGGCCGACGAGCAGCCGGTGCTCCGCGAGGAGCGTGTCGATGTCGCCGGTGAGCGTGACCCGGCCGTGGTTGAGCACGACCAGGTGGTCGCAGACGCGCTCCTGCTCGTGCACGACGTGGGAGGAGAACAGGACGGTCACCCCGCCTTCGGCCACCGCGCCCATGAGGACTTGCAGGAACTCGTGCCGGGCCAACGGGTCGAGGCTGGCCACCGGCTCGTCGAGGACGAGCAGGTCCGGCCGCTTCGCCAGGGCCAGGGCCAACGCGACCTGGGCCTGCTGCCCGCCGGAGAGCGTGCCGGCCCTGCGGTCGAGCGGGATGCCCAGCTTCGCCAGCCGGCGCTCGGCCAGCCCCTGGTCGAACCGCAGGTTGCAGGCCCGGCCGAAGCGGAGCATCTCGGCGACGGTGAAGCGCTTGTACAGCGGGTGGTCCTGGGCCAGGAACCCGACCCGGGACAGGGTGTGCGGGGTGCTGGCGGTGACGTCGTGGCCGAGCACCTCCACCGTGCCGGTGCTCGGCGCCAGCAACCCGACGGCCAAGCGCAGCAACGTGGTCTTGCCCGCGCCGTTCGGCCCGACCAGGGCGATCACGCCGCCCGCCGGCAGGGTCAGGGTGCAGTCGCGCAGCGCCCAGCCCTTCCGGTACCGCTTGCCCACGCCGTCGGTGCGCAGCGCGAAGTCGGTCGCTGTCACGCCACGTCCTCATTCCTCATCCGCTGGTGGACGGAGGTGAGGAGCGCGGTGACCGCCTGCTCGTCGAGGCCGGCCGCGTAGGCGCGGCGCAACCAGGTCTCCAGGCCGCGGCGCAGCGACGTGTACGTCGAGGCCGACATCACGGCCGACTGCTGTTCGTTGACGAACGTGCCCTGGCCGGGCCGGCCGGTGACCAGGTCCTCCTGCTCCATCTGCCGGTACGCCTTGGCGACGGTGTTCGGGTTGATCGCCAGGTCCTCGACCACCTCGCGGATGAGCGGCAGGCGGTCACCGGGGTGGAGGAAGCCCAGCAGCACCGCTTGGCGGACCTGCTGGACGAGTTGCAGGTACGGCGGCACGCCGGAGTGGGTGTCGAGCCGGAAGACGAACACGGATGCTCCTTACTGCTTTGCTAGTATCATAGTAAAGCAGTAAGTCGATGGTGGAGGGAGCCGACGCGGCACCGGTCCACGGCCGCTCGGCTACCTGCGGCTGTGCGCCAGGCCGGTCAGGATGTGGTCCAGGCCGCGGCGGAAGGCTCGCTCGTGGCGGTCGTCGGCGTGCGGTGCCTCCGCCTCGACCATGATCCTGCTCAGGTGCGGGTAGTCGCCGCTGCCGATGATCAGTTCGCCGTACTGCGCCTGTGCCGCCAGCCAGGCGGTCATGTCGGTGCCGGACCGTCGGGCCGTCTCCTGTTCGGCCAGTTCGTCGACGACGTGTCCGCGCACGAAGGTCAGCACGGTGCCGACCTGGGCCGGCACCTCGTCGGCGTCCAGGTCCAGCACGTCCACGGTCGCGTACGCCGCGTCCAGCCACCTCAGGCTGTTCGGTCCCAGCACCGGGC
This sequence comes from Actinosynnema sp. NPDC023658, assembly GCF_040639995.1. NCBI lineage: Bacteria > Bacillati > Actinomycetota > Actinomycetes > Pseudonocardiales > Pseudonocardiaceae > Actinosynnema > Actinosynnema sp. NPDC023658. Next base: position 1,989 of record NZ_JBFAAX010000353.1, read on the forward strand.
GGGTCGCGGGCAGGGTGGCCGGCCACGGGTGGCGCAGGACCGTGGCGCGGTGCTCGTGGGCGATCGCCCTCAGGTCCGCCTGCCAGTCACCGGTCGGCGGCGGTGGCTCGCGCTCCCCGATGGCGCTGTCGATCATCAGGGCGAACAGCTCGTCCTTCGTGGCGATGTAGCGGTACAGCGTCGTCGTGCCGGTGCCCCTCTCGCCGGCGACCCGGCGCAGGGACACGGCCTCGATGCCCTCGACGTCGGCTACGCGGATGGCCGCGGCCGCGATGTCGGCTCGACTGTGAACCGGGCGTGGTCCTCGGGCGCCGCGTTCCGCCCGGTGAGTTACCGTCCGCTTCATGCGAAGACTGTGCCCAGGTAATGCGGGGAACTCGTGACCGGGTACCGCACCGGGTCGGTCGACTCCGCCGATGGGACCGCCATCGGATACCGCCGGCTGGGCAGTGGTCCCGCGGTGCTGCTCGTGCACGGGGGCATGCAGGCGGCACAGCACCTGATGAAGCTCGCTGCCGCGCTGTCGACCGAGTTCACCGTCTACGTGCCCGACCGGCGCGGGCGGGGGCTGAGCGGCCCTCATGGTGACGATTACGGTGTCACGCGGGAGGTCGAAGACCTGCAGGCGCTGGTGGAGGCGACCGGGGCGTCGCGGGTCTTCGGTCTGAGCTCGGGCGCTCTTGTCACGCTGCACGCGGCCCTGGTCATCCCAGGCCTCGAGGCGATCGCCCTGTACGAGCCGCCGCTGTCGGTCGACGGTTCGGTGCCGATGGGCTGGGTGCCCCGGTTCGATCGTGAGGTCGCCCGGGGCAGGCTCGCTGCCGCGCTGGTCACCGCCTTGAAGGGACTGGAGGTCGAACCGGTGCTCGGCCGGGTCCCGCGGTTCGTGCTCGTGCCGGTCGTGGCGATCGGCGCACGCCTGCAGGGCGACGGGTCCGGTGATGACGTACCGATCCCGGCCCTCATCCCCACGCAACGCTTCGACGTGCGACTGGTCGAGGAGATGGCCGACACGGCCCGGGACTACACCTCGCTCGGGTCCCGGGTTCTGCTGCTCGGTGGCACGAAGAGCCCGCCGTTCCTCGGAGTCGCGCTGGACGAGCTGACCGCCGCGATCCCGCACGCACAGCGGATCACCTTCCCGGGACTGGGGCACTCGGGTCCGGATGACGACGGCGACCCGCGCCGTGTCGCAGAAGCCCTGCGCACCTTCTTCACCGCCTGACCAACCCTGGTTCCGCTCCCGGACTTCCAGCCGCAACCGCCGGTCGGGCGAGGCGGGCGGCTCAGCCGCTTGCCGTCGGGGCCCACACCACGTCCACCCAGTAGTGGGAGTCCTCCGAGGTCCGGTCGGGGAACCCGGTGCCGTAGCGGTACAGGCCGTTGGGGCCGTCGACGCCGATCGGCAGCGCGGTGAGCGGTTCGAGGTAGGTCCGCTGGCGGCTGAAGCCGCTGAAGTACTCGGTGTTGGCGGAGTAGCGGCCGGTCGGGGTCAGGTAGGACACGACGTAGGTGGTGTCCGCCGCGACCGCGACCGGGGGGGTGAACAGCAGGGTCTGCCAGCCGCTCGCGGTCTCGTTGGTGAACGTGCCGGTGGCCAGGCGCTGACCGGTCGAGGTCCACAGGCTGCCGGTGTGCTTGCCGGTGTTGCCGGAGCTCTTGTAGAACCGCACGCCGCGCACGTAGCCGCTCCGCTCGGCACGCCACTTGACGCCCAGCTCCAGCGCGGAGCCGTCGGAGAGCTCGAGTTCCGCGGGCCGGTCGTCGTTGGTCCACATGCCGCACGGGCAGGTCCGCGCCGACGTGGTGGGCGTGGCCGTGACGGGTGCGGAGAGGTTGAGCGAGTCGTCGACCGCGCGCACGCGCAGGCTCGCCGGGCCGGACCTGGCCGGGGTGTAGGTGTAGCTCCACGTGCCGCGTCCCGGCTGCCACACCGCCGGGTGCCAGGATCCGCCGTCGGTGGAGACCTCGACGCCGGCGACCTGGCCGGCCGCGTCCACGACCGTGCCGGAGAACGTGTAGGGGGCGCCGACGGTGGAGATGGCGGGCACGGTGGTGAGCGCCACGACGGGCGGCGCGGTGTCGGTGCTCGCGGTGGCCGCGCCGAGGGTCGGCTGGAGCGTGGCGGGCTGCACCCCCATGTCGGCCAGGAAGTTCACCGTCGCCTGCTGCATCCGCACGTCGGACGTCGGCGTGGTGGTCAGGTAGGCGTGCTCGTCGTCCACGCCCCACGCCCACTGGACCGTGCCCGCGCCGAACACCAGCGCCCCGCTCGCGTGCCGGTAGTAGGTGACCGAGTGGGTCGCCGTCCCCGAGACGTAGAGGTCACCGTGGTTCTTCAGGAGGTACCCGCCGTCCAGGGCGACGGTCGTCGACGACATCCTCGCCACGCCGTCGGGCTGGAAGCCGTTGTCCGGCACCGTGTTCCACTCGTAGCCGAGGGTGCCGGGCTGGAAGGTGTAGCTGCCGGTGGTCATGTTCTGGAGGTCGGTGTTCCGCCACAGCCGCATCCTGCCGTACGCGGCGGGCACCTGGAGGCTGTCGTTGCGACGACCGTTGACCGTGAAGATGTTGCCCAGCAAGGCGTTCTCGGGTCGTCCGCCGTCCTGGGGCGGGCTGCGACGCGGGTCGCGCCAGGTGCCGGTCCAGTCGTCCAGGCCGTCGTTCTGCGCGCCCTTGGTCTCCTTGTAGCAGGCCAGGGTGCGCCAGTCGGTGCGCGAGGAGTCGATCGACTTCTCCCACCGGGTCTTCCAGAAGATCTCGTTGCCGGTCAGGAACGCCATGTGCACACCCGCGTCCCGGGCCGCCTCCACGTTGGCGCGCTGCTCGTTCGACCAGTACTCGTCGTGGCCGACGGCCATGAACACCCTGTGGTTCTTGATCAGCTGGCCGCGCCGGGCCGAGTCCACGTCGGTGGTGTAGCTCAGGTCGTACCCGTTGCGCTCCAGGAAGCGCAGCATCGGGTACTCGGCGTTGAAGATGAAGTTCTCCTCGCCGTCGCCCCCGGTGTACGGGCGGTTGTAGCTGACCTTGTACGCCTGCCCGCCCTGACCGGGGCCGTCCCCGAAGTACAGGCTGTTGCCGCCGTAGCGGTTGTACGCCTCCCACGTCGAGTCGGAGGTCTGGAACAGGACCTTCGACGTGCTGGTGTCGTCGCGCACCACGAACGCGATCTCGTTCATCGCGCCGTTGTCGGTGCGCGACAGCCGCGCGTAGTAGATGCCCGACACCGCGTCGAGCGGCACGGTCCAGGAGGTCGACACCGCCCAGTTGCCGCAGTCGATCAACGCGCTGCCGTCCGTGCCGCGCAGGCACGCCGGTTGGGTCGAGCCGCCGCTGTGCGAGGTCGAGCCGATCAGCCGTGCCCCGGCACCGCCGTACCAACCGAGCCGGTAGACGTCCACGCGGTAGGCCGTCGCGCTGGTCTTCACCTTGAAGTCGACCCGGCTGCCGGGGGTCGCGCTGATGTCCGTGGTGAAGCCGACGATGGACGGGTCGCGGTAGCTCACCTGCCAGTCGGCCGCACCGGGCTTGGTGTTCTCGCACGCCACCGCGTTGACCACCGGCGCGTCGCACAACGCCGCCGCGGCGGGCTGCGCGTGGACTGGCCTCGGTCGGACGTCGCCCACCGCAACGACGGACGCCGCCGCCAGGACGAGCACCACGAGGGCGCGCATCGACAGCACCCGGGACAAGACCGTTCTCGCCTGTTGTGCGGACACGATTCCCCCACGAATGAAGAACAAGCCCCCGAAATACCGGCGGATGCGCGAAACGCGCGACACGTGCGACGCAGGAACCGATGCCGTCGACCGAAAATTGCGCCAGGGCAATCTATCAGCACAGCTCCTGCCTGCGACAACGTACTCACTCGTTCGGCCGCCTCCACCACCGCGCAATGAGCGCGCAGCGGCGTCGACAATCGGCCTTACGGGCGCACCCAGGCGGTCCTGGGCCACTCGGGAATTCGGCCGCGTGAGATGGGCTTTCCGGTCGAACGACGTCCGTTCCGCAGGCGACGACGACGCGCGGACGCCCGGCCCACCCGGTCGGCGCGGTCATCCCGGTAGTAAAGGCCCGGGATGACCGC
>NZ_JBFAAX010000354.1:0-6064 GCF_040639995.1 Actinosynnema sp. NPDC023658
CTTGGTGGTCCACGACGTCCAGGTGCCGGTGGACTCGTAGGAGACCGTGCCGACCGCGGTGCCGTTGACCACCAGGTTCGCCGGGCGCGCGGAGCCGCTGGAGCTGCCGTTGGCGAACCGGACGCCCAACGTCGTGGTGCCCGCCTGCGCGGCGTTGACGGTGAACTGGGCGTAGGCGCCCACGGCGGCGTTGCCGTTGCAGAACCCGGTGCCGGTGAAGCCCGCCTGGTTCGAGTCGATGCTGCCCTGGCACACCGCCGGCGCGTCCTCCGCTTCGTAGCGCTGCCCCACCGGGGGCTGACCGTCGGTCTTGACCAGCCCCAGACCGTCGACGGTGAGGTAGCCGTTGCCGGAGGCCGCGCGGATGGTGACGGTGGCGGTACCGGCGGACAGCGGGATGTTCGCCAGTTCCCGGCGGGTCCAGCCGCTGGAGGCCGGGATGTCGAGCGTGCGCGCGTTGCCGGCGGCGTCGGTGACCGTCACCTGGGCGGCGCTGAGCGATCCGGAGGTCTTGCCGTACAGCGACAGCTTGTAACTACCGGAGGGCACGGTGATCCGCTGCCGCACCCCGCCGGCGTAGGACTGCCCGGCCCCGATCTGCAGCGCGAAGCGCGACCCGTTCGCACCGGCGACGTTGGTGACGAACGAGGTCGGCCCCGACTCGCGGAAGTTGGTCCAGCCGGTCAGCGTCGAGGTGGTGACGCGGTCGGCCTGGAAGTCGGGGTTGAGGAGGTAGTTGTTGTCCGGGCCCACGCGCCACTCCCCCGTCGTGGCGTTGAACTGCCACTGGCTGACGGAGTGGAACTCGGGTCGTGCGCCGGTCTTGGTCACCGGCATCCACTGGTTGTAGCCGAGGCCGTTCCAGGCGAAGTCCGCCCAGCGGTCGCCGGCGAAGATGACGGTGCTCTGCTTGGTGCCCTTCACGGTGACGAAGAACCCGGTCTGGGTGACGTGGCTGTAGTCCAGCTCGGTGCCGGCCAGGGTGTACTCGCTCGTGTACGCACCCTGGACGGCACCGCTGGTCGACTCCAGGACGTGCGTGACGGAGCTGTTCCAGCCGTGCAGGTCGGACGCCGCGTGGTAGTACCTGCCGTCCAGCTTGAACATGGCGTTGCCCTCGCGGCCCGCGGAGTTGCTGCCGATCTGCACCGCGGGCTCGATCCGCAGCGAGTCGGACTCCCGGAGCTTGGCGACGAAGGCGCGGCCGCGGCCCTCGCGGTTGGAGAAGATCAGGTAGTCCTTGCCGTTGTCGTCGGTGAAGACGGTCTGGTCGCCGGTGCCGGTGGTCGGGGAGTTGGTGATCTGCGTCTGGAAGTACCCGTAGTCGAACGTGTCGGTGGGCGAGTCGCCCCGCAGGAACAGGACCCCGTCCCCGCCGCCGGACGGGAGGTACGCCTGCACGACCAGCACGTACTTGCCGGTGTTCTCGTTGTACGAGACCCCGAGCCGGCCGACCCAGCCCGCCTGGCCGAGCGTGGCTCCGTTGCCGAGGGGGGTCGAGCGCGTGGCGACGTTGTTCTCGAACCTCCAGTTCACCAGGTCCCTGGACGAGTACACCGGGATCGAGACGAACGAGACCTCGTTGTCGAACTTGCGCGTCGGGTCGGCCCGGTAGTGCTCGGCACCGAGGTAGTGCACGCCGTACCAGTAGTAGGTGTCACCGAACTTGAAGACACCGCCGCCCTGCGAGTAGATGGGGTTGCCGCTGGTGTCGTTCCAGAAGGTGTCGTTCGTGATGGTCTGGAACGTGCCCTCGTCCGCGGCCACCAGGTCGGCGGCGGCGGCGTTCAGGGCCGTCTTCGCCGCGGCGACGTCCGCCGCGGTCGCCGCCCGGTTGCCCACGACGCGGTCCGCGGTGGTCAACGCCTCGGCGAACGGGGCCCACGAGTCGGCGGTGTACCTGGTCGGGACGCGGGTCCGGTAGTCGGCGGCCAGCTCCTTCAGCCCCCGGATCATCACCGGTCCGCCGGTGGCGTCCTGGGTCGTGGCTCGGGACTGGTTCGAGGAGAACGCCGCCCAGGAGTCGGCCGTGTAGTCCTCGGCGGAGGCGGAAGGTGATGTGGGAACCGCGGTGGGCGGCTCGGCGGAGGCCGCGTGGGCCGACTGCGGAGCCACCACTGACACGAGCAGCAGTGCGGCGATGGGTAGCGCGCGCCGCTTCAACGGCGTGCGTGGTGCGCGGGTCATGTCGGTGCCTTTCACGGGGCGAGGTGATCGGGGTCGGGCGATACGTCCGCTGTGACCGGTTCCAGCCGGGTGGTGCTGCCCCCGGACTGCTCGAAGGCGCCGAGGTCGGGCGCCGAGCCCTGGTACGGCAGGCCGACGTTCACCCCCTTGTCGATCAGGGTGCTGTTCGCGGCGAGGCGGAGGTGGGGCAGCACGGGCAGGCTGCCGTCGGCCCGGCGCGGGGCGTCCCAGCCGGAGGTCGACACGCTCTGGAACTGCGCGTCCGACAGGGGCAGGCCGAGGTTCCAGGAGTTGTTCGAGGCGCTCGTGCCGGACATGTTCGCCGTGGCGGTGCCGTTGTGGGCGATGTTGTTGCGCAGGTTGCCGCGACCGACCGTCGCGCCGCTCGCGTCGACGCCCCGCATGTCGAAGTTGGGGTGGTTGCCGAAGCCGGTGTTGTTGAAGTAGTCGTTGACCGCGGGGTGGTGGTTGTTGTAGAAACCCGCCGCCTTGTTGAGGAACGCCACCGAGTTGCGGACGGTGTGCTTGACCGCGCCGGGGTCGTAGTCGCCGCCGTAGCCGCCGGCCTTGAAGCCGGTGCCGTTGCCCGCGCTCGTGGTGGTGCCGGGCACGTACCCGTTGCGCCACGACCAGGAGTTCTCGATCGTCACGGACGAGTAGGCGCTGATCAGGTCGAACCCGTCGTCCGCGTTCCACCACGCCCGGTTGCCCCGGAACACGTTGCCCGGGTTGCCCGCCTTGATGTGCGCGCCGAAGCCGTCGGCGTTCTCGCCGGGCCCGTCCGAGCTGTTCGCGTCGTAGTTGTCGTGCGAGTCGGAGTTCAGCACGAGGTTGTCGTGCCCGTTCTGGATGAACAGACCGGCGCCCATGTGGTGGTGCGTGTCGATCTGCTCGAAGGTGTTGTAGCTGCCCGAGATCCAGATCCCCCAGGACTCCGCGTTGAGGTTGTTGTTCTGCCGCACGCCCGTGACGGTCAGCCCCTTGAGGTGCAGCCGGCTGCCGGTGACGTCGAAGCCCTTGATCCGGCAGTCGTCCCGCATGCGCGAGAAGTCGAAGACCGGCTTCTCCCCCGGGTAGGCCCAGTAGCGGATCGGGCTGCCGGACGCGCCGCTCTTGTTCAGCGTGATCGCGTCGACCCGGGCCGTCCGGCTCGCGCAGGCCGTCGTCGCGCGGGTGTAGGCGTAGGTGCCGCCCCGGAAGTAGACCGTGTCACCCGCCGTGACGGCGGTCTGCGCGCGGGCGATGGACGCCCAGGGAGCGGTCTGCGTTCCCGCGGCGCCGTCGTTGCCATCGGGTGCGACGTAGTAGGTGTTCCCGGCCGCCGCGGCCGTGCCGGGCACGATCGCGGCGCTCAGGGCGAGGACTGCGGAGGCGGTGACGACGTGGGGGGCACGCCACCGCGTTGTGAGGTGCACGGGGATCTCCTGGGGTTGGTGATGCCGGTGGTCGGGTCACGCGTTGAGGAAGCCGTCCATGGCGGCGGTCGGCCTGCGGGTGCCCGGGTCCCACGCGGTGCTGCCGTAGCCGGTGAACGGCGAGTAGCCCTCGGGCTCCCAGAAGAACGTGCCCAGGCCGCCGAAGCCCTTCAGCCCGGTGATGAACTGCCGCAGCCCGTCGCGCACCTGGGTGGCCTTGTCCCGCGGGCCGCCGTACTCGACCTGCATGACCGGTTTGCCGTACGTGGACTGGATCGTCCTCATGTTGGCCAGCACGCCGGGGATGTTGCCGCCCTGCGCGTACGACGACAGCCCGGTGACGTCCCACCTGCCGCCGTTGTTCCGGTAGGCGTCGAGGAACGCCCGGATGCTGTCGAGCTTTTGCGGCTGGGCGAGGTGGACCAGCACCGGAGTGGTCGGGAAGACCTGCTTCGACACGTCGTGCGCGGCGTTGAGCAGGCCGGTCATCTGGTCGGGCCTGCTGATGCTGCCGACGGGCTTGCAGATGCCGCTGTTGGTCTCGTTGCCGATCTTCACCCAGCCCGGGGTGACGCCGGCGGACTTGACGACGTTCAGCGAGCGGTCGACGTAGCCGCGCATCGCGTCGCGCATCTGGCTGTAGGACATGGTCGCCCAAGCCCGGGGCGGGTTCTGCACGCCGACGGAGTTCCAGGTGTCGCCGAAGTGGAAGCCGAGCAGCACCTGGAGGCCCGCGTCCCGGCACCGCGCCGCCATCCGCGCCGTCTCCTCGATGCCGCAGTGCCCGTTGGCCGGGTCGCTGGAGGGGTTGACCCAGGTCCGCAGGCTGATCGCGGTGATGCCGTCGCCCTTGAGGATGGTGAACAGGTCCTGCCGCTGCCCGGACTTGTCGTTCCAGTAGTAGCCGTTCGCCTCCATCTGCGGCATCCAGCTGATGTCCGCGCCCTTGACGAACGTCGCGGCGTCCGCCGTCGGCGCCAGAACGTCCGCGCCGAGTGCGAGCGCACCCGCGCCGGCCGCCGCACCGAGCAGCACGCTGCGCCGCGAGATGCCGGTGGGTGTGTCTGTCCTGCCGTTCATGGTCGATGTCCTTCCGGTGCGACGTGGACCGAGGCGGTCGACGCCGCGTTCAGTGGTGCCGTGGGACGGGGAGCCCGGCGGGGGTGCGGGCGGAGTGGGTCGGGAACCGTTGCGGGACAGCGCTCAGCGCTCCACCGCGGTCGACGTCGCAGGTGTGACGGGGCGGGCCGTCCGGCGGTCGTCGCACGTCCGCTCGGGGCGTCGAGGCGCACCCGGCAGCCCCGCTCGGGGCCGGTTCAGTCGGAGGCGGCCGGTGCTGCCGTGCGACCAGTGCCATGCGCGGTCATTCGATCTCCTTTGATCGATTCTCAGCGGGCGCGGCGGCGGCTGTGAACGTGCACAGTGTTCTGAGTGCAGTACCGCCAGATCAAAACCGATGAACAAGATCCTTTCAAGGGCCAAGCGGCACAAAACCTGTGAACGTGCACAGTCTGCGGGACGAGTGGTCGCGATCGTCCACACCAGACCTTTCCCGTGCAGAGCCGAGCCGGAGATGCGTTGCGGCACAGGCGAAGTCGACCCGACGGCCCGCGCGACCCGACACCGGGGCAGCACTCGTCGGCCACGCGGTCCCGCTGCGCGGCGAACGACGGCTGCCCGGTGTTCACGCACCCCGGCACGGCCGTCCGCAGCCCGACGGCTCGGCCATGTAAGCGCTTACCTGGACATCACGGTAGAGCTACCGATCCGCTCAGGTCAACAGGTCACCATCACGCAGTAAGCGTTTTAAGTCCCGTTACCCAGGTCCTGACCGGGCGTTCGTCGTGGCGCGGGTGAGCGCGGCGCGGCGGCGGACACCCGACCGGTCCGGGCGATCGGAACCCCGGTCCGCGCTCACGGGATCGCGGAGAACCACGAGAACGATCGCGGTGCCGAAATTCTCGGCCGGGAATTTCCACTTCACCACGAATTCCGCGGTTCACAGGGCGACGACGGGAGAAGATGGCGCCGGCGGTCCGGGCGGGTGCCGATAATGGCGTCAGTCCGACCGCCGCCTTACCGCGGGAGTCCCGCCGACGGGAGGACCACTGCGGACTCGTACGGCCGGACGAGCGGTCGACGCACGATGCCGCAGCCCCGGCGTGAGCCGGCAGTGGTCCGGTGCTCGATTCACCAGGACCAGTAAAAGACGTCCTACCGGGGCCGGGGTTCCGAGGTCCGGTCGATCGTGGCGAAAAAGTTCTCAATTCCGCGCATTCGACCGGAAATTGTCACGTTTTCGGCTCGGACTGTCGAAAAACCGCACGTCGCGACGATAAGGAACCAGAGAGGGGAAACGCCATGTCGCGATTGAACCGAACCATTGGCACGCTGTTGCTGACGGTCGTCGTGTGTGCGGGGACGTCGGCGGGACCGGCGTTCGGTGACACGTCGGCTCCGGT
>NZ_JBFAAX010000355.1:0-6059 GCF_040639995.1 Actinosynnema sp. NPDC023658
GTGCCGGCGACCGCTGCGGACCAGGGCGAGCAGCAACTGCGCGGCCACGCGCTCGTCCAGCGGGTGCTCGTCGGCCAGGGCCGTCAGCACGGGCACCAGCACGTCGTGCCCGCCCAGGGCCAGGCTCGCGTCGTGCTGGTCCAGGCGGGCCGCCAGGTGCTCGTTCTCCAGCACGGCGCGCGTCCCGGCGAACCACGGGGTGTCCACACCGGCGAACGCGGGCCCCGTCCACAACGCCAGCGCCTCGGTGAGCACCGAGCACTTCGCCGCGGTGTCCGAGATCCCGGCCGCCTGCTTGACCAGGCGGCGGAAGCGGTGCAGGTCCACGGTGTCGGGGTCGGTCTCCAGCGCGTAACCGCGCGAGCCGCGGGTGATGACGACGCCCTCGACGCCTTCGAGGGACGTGCGCAGCCGGGACAGGTAGGTGTAGAGCGCTTCGCGCGGCCGGCGCGGCGGGTGCTCGCCCCAGACCCGATCGGTGAGGACGTCGAGCGGCACGGGCGCGTTGACCTCGACCAGGAGCGTGGCGAGCACGCCGAGCTGCCGGCGGTGCTCGATCGGCACCCGCTCACCGCTCACGACGACCCGGACGTCCCCGAGCACCCGGAACCGCAGCACGACGTCCCCCAGCCCGACCACCCGACCGGTGCCCCTACCGGTCGCGGTCCCCCGTTGACCTCCTCGCACTCTAACAAGCGGAGGGCAGCCGGACAGGCCCGGCAGGTGGTCCTGCCGGGCCTGTCGGCCGGGGTGCGGGTCGGAACCCGGTCAGAACATGGCCCTCCCCCCGCCGCTGTTGCGGTGCACCATGCCGTCATCGGTCTCGTAGAACCCGGACCGCTTCGAGTTCTCGCTGCCCCAGCGGTAGTCGTCGCTCGGGTTCGGCCGCCCGGTGCTCTTGTTCTTCTTGGTCGGTTGCGGACCGAGGTTCGTGCGGCCGGGCATCTTCTGCTGGTCGATCCGCTCCTTGCGGCTGAAGATGCAGTCGGACGGAACGGCCAGACCGGACTTGCAGTAGGAGGCGCCGAGCGGGCGCACGGCGTCCGGTGAGTCGCAGCTGATGGTCTGCGACCGGTTGCCGGCGGCGTAGCAGCCCATGTCGGTGGCCGGCGCGGCCTTCATGGCTTCTTCCTCCTGCTCCCACTGCTTGCGCTTCGCCTCCTCGATCTGCGCTTGCCCCTCCACGTGGCGTTCTTCGGCGTAGTGGGCCTCGAAGGTCATCCACGCGGGCGTGGCGGTGCCCAGGGCGGCGCCGTCGAGCCCCTTGCTGGCGCCCTCGACCACCCTGCTCGCGGTCGACGCCGACTCCTCGGCCACCGACGCGGCTCTCAGCGCCTTGTCGGCGCCCTTGATCGCGAAGCCGAGCGCCTTGCCGTAGATGCCGGTCACGGCGGAGATCCCGTCGAGCACGGCCGTCCCGTAGTGGCCGTCCTTCACCGAGATGACGGCGTCCGCGACCGAGCTGACCACGGCCACGGCGCAGAACACCATCCCGATCGGCCCCGGGATCAACGCGCCGATGCTCGCGAACGTGGAGATCGCGCCGAACACCCGTCCCCACAGGCTTCGACCGGACGGGTCCGCGTAGGTGAGCGGGTTGTTGTCCGAGTAGGTGTACCCGTTCATCGTCTGCGGGTCGTTCATGGTCAGCAACGAGTCCACCGACAGGAATCGGCCCAGCGCCGGGTCGTACTCGCGGGCCCCGAGGTGCACCAGCCCGGTGGACGGGTCGTTCGTCCCGCCCACGAAACCGCGCTCGCCGGGGAACGCCGCCGCACCGCCGCGCGCCCCGCCGAACGGCGTCTGCCACCGCCGGGAGACCTGGAGGTTCACGCTGTTCACGGCGATCTGCGAGGTGCCCTGGTGGTCGCCGGCCAGCCAGGTCAGGCCGGCCGAGTCGCGCGTCGCCACCGTCTGGTCACCGAACCGGTAGTACCGGGTGGCCGACTTCACGCCGGTCGACCTGGCCACCCGCAGTTCCTGGCCGTCCAGGTACACCGTGGTGCCGGCGGGGTCGCGGCGCAGCAGCCGCTCGCCGTCCGCGTCGTAGACGAACTCGGTGGCGCTGCCGCCCCGGGTCACCTTGGCCAGGTGGCCCTCGGCGTCCCAGTCCAGCACCTCACCCGGCTTGACCTTGACGTTGCCGGCCGCGTCGTAGGCCACCTCGCCGGAGGAGTCCACGCCCGGTCCCTTGGTGGTGATCGCGTTCACCGCGTGCGCCCGCGGTTGCCCCGACGCCGGGTACCTCGACGTCTGGACGGTGTCGCCGCCCTTCGCGTGCTGGACCTGGGTCAACCGGTTGCCGCTCACGTCGTAGGTGAACGACTGCCAGTACGGCGCCACCCCGCCCAGCGTCGCGACGTCCGGGTCCGTGCCGCACCCGGCCGACGCCGGCGTCCACGCCTCGGTGAGCCGCTGGAGGTGGTCGTAGCGGAAGCACTGGGTGTCGGCCTGGCCGGGGGCCTTGTCCGACACCGACGTGACGTTCCCGGACGGGTCGTAGGCGTAGTTGACGTCGGCCCGCATCGGGTTCGGCACCTCGGCGTCCACGATCGACCGCTGGAGCCTGCGGGTGTTGGGGTCGTAGTAGTTCGACAGCCACACCCGCTTGCCCCGGTCGCCCAGGGTGGTGCGGGCGATCTCGCCGTACCGGGTGTACTCGGCCTTGGACACGTAGTCGACCGTGTCGCCGTCGCCGCCGGTCATCGTCAGCGGGTTGCCGAGGTCGTCGTAGGTGTAGGACACCGACTCCGTCGCCAGGCCGGCCACCTCCGTGAAGCTACGACCGGCGACGTGGCCGTCCGCTTTGTACCCGATGTACGTCGTGTACGAACCGGCCAGGCCCGGCTCCCGCGCGTTCGCCGGGATCGTGATCGTGGATCCGGCGATCTTGCCCAGCGGGTCGTACGCCTCGACTGCGGTGCGGTAGGCGAGGCCGTCGGAGTACCGGGTGGTCGTGGCGGGCAGGCCCTTGCCGAACGGCGCGGTGTCGTAGGTCCACTCCGCCTGCAGCGGGCCCGCCGCCGAGTCGAGGCGCTCGGACGTCTTCCGGTTGAGGTTGTCGTAGCCGAGCACCAGGACCGTGCCGCGGGCGTCCTTCCTGGTGGCCAGGTTGCCGACCTTGTCGTAGGTCAGCGTCATGACGCCCTTGTCCGGGTCCTCGTCCACGACCTTGCGACCGTGCAGGTCGTAGCCGCGCTTCCAGACCTGGCCGGCCGGGTCGACGATCCTGGCCAGCTGTCCGGCGGGCGTGTACGCGTAGGTGGTGCTGTCGTAGGCGCCCTCCGGCTTGGTCCCGTGGTACTGCCGCATCTCCACGAGCCGACCGCGGGCGTCGTAGATCGACGTGCCCGCGTTGGCGCCCGCCGGCGGGGTGACGGTCGTCCGGTCGCCGTCGTAGTCGGCCGTGACCCGCCACAGCTCGCTGACGCCGCCCTTGATCACCTCGGTCTTCTGCCGACCCGCGCCGTCGTAGGTGCTCACCGTCTGGCTGGCGACCTCGGCGTCGCCGGCGATCCAGATCCGGTCGTCCACGGGCGCGTCGTTGAAGTACGGGTTGGTGGTCCGGTGCGAACGGCCCTGCGAGTCGTACGTGGTGTCCGCGATCAGCCGGCCGCCGTTGGGCGCCGGTGTCTGCTTCTGCCGCAGCCTCAGCAGTCCGTCGTAGATCTCCTTGTCGGTCGTGTAGTTGCCGTTCGGGCCGACGGACGTGGTGGTCACCACGGTCGGCTCGTCCTGGCGGTAGGCGTAGGAGAAGTACTGGTTCCCGTGCGGGTTCGACTTCCTCGGCCGGTTCGGCAACCAGACCTCGGTCCGGCGGCCGAGGGCGTCGTAGGTCGTCTCGGTGACGTTGTCGTTGGCGTCCACCACCAGGGTCGGCTGGCCGTAGGAGGTGTCCAGGGTGGTCGTGATCGCCTGGTTCGCCGCGTTGGTCACCACCGTCCGGGTCACCGGGCCGCCCGCCGCCGGCGTGTACGCCGTCTTCGTCTCGTTGTCGTCGGCGTCCTTGGTCGAGGTCACCCGCCCGTAGTCGTCGTACGCGCTGGTGGACCGCACCGTGGTGACCGGGTCCTTGCCGGTCCACTGGTCGAGGTCCTCCAGCCGGGTGACGTTCCCGCGGACCGGTGCGGTCCCCGCGCTGGTGGCGCCGTCGTAGAAGCTCCTGGTGGCCGACACCGCGTCGTCCGGGAACCTCGGGGTGACCGTGCACGCCTTCGCCACCGTCGTCACCAGGGACGGCAGGTCGAGCAGCCACGCGCCGGTGTTCTCGGCGTAGTCGGTGGTCGTGCACAGGTCGTCGGCCGCGGTCGAGGTGTCGCCCAGGTCGTTGGTCCTGGTGACCAGGCCGTGCGCGTTGTAGGTCGGCTCCGTCCGGCTGGTGCGCCAGCCGCCCGCGGCCAGCGCCTTGTAGTCGGTCTGCGGTCCCGGCCGGACCATGTAGGCACGGAACGCGCCGCGGGTCGCCGTCGGCCCCTGGACCGACGGCGTGCTGATCACCTTGGACAACACCTTGGCCGAGTCGCCGTCGAACACGTCGGTCTCGAACTTCAGGCCCTGCAGCCAGCGGTCGTCGTCGCGGGCCGCCTGCTCGGAGTCCACGACCTGCGCCGACCGGGTCCCGCCGGGCAGGCGGTCGCCGTTCATGCCCTGGTAGTAGCGCTCCTCGGTCATGGTCACCGGGCCGGACGGGTCCTCGGGCACGCCCTTGCGGATCTGCACCCGCTTGAAGCCGTGGAACACGTTGTAGTCGCGGTGGTCGTCCTTGGTGAACTCCGAGTCGTCCCACGCCCAGGCGGCCCCGTCCAGGTACGCGTACCTGGTCTCCTGCACCGGGTTGGCCGAGATCCGGTCGGACTCGGTGATCTTCTCGACCACGTACTTGTGGAAGTGGTCGGTCTGCTCGGCGAAGTCCTTCTTCGCCCACTTCACCGGGTAGCACCGCAGCGTGTTGTGCTCCGGCGCCGGCAGCTGCTGCCCGGCCGCGCAGTCCGGCTTGGCGTAGGTGATCCCGATCAGCCCGCCGGACTCCGACTGGATCGCGGTGATCCGGTAGCGCAGCAGCGGACCGATGCCGTCGACCTTCTCCACCCGGTTGGGCATCTTCGTGCCCTCGAACTTCACCGCCGGCAGCTCGATCGACCCGCCGGCCAGGCCGGTGTGCCTGACCCCCTTGAGCCACAGCGCCGGCTTCTCACCGTCGCCGTTCACCGGGAACTGCTGGTCGAGCTGCCACTGCTCGACCGCCCGGTAGCCGGAGCCGTCGCGGACGCTGGTGACCACCCGGTCCAACCGCTTGGTCGACCAGAACGACGGGCCGTGCCGGTCCTTGCAGGTCGACGTGTCGCACTTGTCGTCCCACGGCACGTCCGGCCAGTTGGCCTTGTTGTCCGACGTGCAGGCGCTGCCCGGCACGCACCGGTCGGCGGTGACGAAGTCGACCTCGGCGGCGGCCGGCTCGGCGTTGGCCGCGTTCAGGCCGTACCGCGCGGACTTCAGCGTGCCGCCCCGGGTGTAGGCCACCGCGGCGTCCTTGTTGCCCAGGCCGTAGGAGTTGGTCTCGGCGTCGTAGTCGTAGAGGATCTTGTTGTCGTTGCGGTCGACGACCTGGTCCAGGTTCCACCGCCACGGCATCACGCACTGCGACGCCTCGAACGTCGCCTGGTGGCACGGTTCGCCGGCGTCGTCACCGAAGACGGGCACCTTCCACGTCGAGCCGGCGTCGCCGCGGGACCCGAAGAAGTACTGGGTCCCCTCGACCGTGGTGATCTTCCACGACTCGTTCGCCTCGCCGGGATTGCCGATCCGCTCCACCCGCGCGCCGTCGTCCGAGCGCAGGTGCCAGCCCTTGTCCCGGTCGAGGATCAGGTCGCCGCCGGACCCGCCGTACGACGAGGTGGCGTTGTCGCTGCGCCAGCACATGTCACCGACGTCCTTGGGCGGGGTGGTGCCGTCCATCGTGTCGGCGGCGCACGGGATGTACGAGCGCTCGATGAAGCCGACCGACATGTCCCAGCCGTCACCGATCCACGACGCCTGGTTGTTCGTCGCGCTCGTCCGGC
>NZ_JBFAAX010000356.1:0-6048 GCF_040639995.1 Actinosynnema sp. NPDC023658
TCATGACGATCGCCGGTCCGGACGTCGAGATACCCAGGACGGCGCTCACGTCGTTCGTCCTGCAGCACGCGGAGGAGCACGGCGACGCGATCGCGCCCCGTCCGGCGTCGAGGCCGCGGGGCGCTCCCGGTGCACGCCCGAGACCGGCTCCGCTGCCCGTCGGCTCGTCAACGCGGTCCACTGTGGACACGCGATTCGCGGCCGAAGACCGGCCGCGATGGTGAGTGGAGCTCGTGTTAACGGTCGTCCGTGCCGCCGATCAGGGTCGGGTTCGCCGGACGGACATGAGGAAGGCCCGGAAAGGACCGTCACCAAAGGTCAATCTGCTACCTGGGCGTTTGCTGTCCCTGACGCTGGTCGTGCTCCGTCCCACGGCCAGCTCGACGCAGTTGTTCCCCGCGCCGGAGTAGGTGCTCTTGCGCCACGTCTTGTCGTTGTTCATGTGTCCTTCAGTGCGGTTGCCAGTTTTCTGATCAGCGAAGCCGACTCCTTGGGCGACAGGGCGACCTCGCTCACCATTTCGTCGAAGTGCAGGAGGTACTTCTGCACGTCGGCGCGATTGTCCACCCACTTACCACCACCCGCGTACTCCAGGTACACGGCCGAAGGATCACTGTCCTCGAAGCGGAGAGCGGTCGCGCCACCACCCGACATGGTTCCGTGAGCGCCGGCGCCGAACGGAACCACTTGGATGGTGATGTTGTCCTGCTTCCCCTTCTCGAGCAAATGCGACAACTGCTCGCGCATGACGGCCTGGCCCCCCACGACCCGGTGCAGGGCCGCCTCGTCGATCACCGCGTGCAGCCGTAACCCGGGCAGCCTGCGCTGCCGGTTGGCCAAGGCCGCGGACACCTGTTCCGCGGAGACCGACGCGTCCATGAACCGCTGACCCGCGACCCTGATCGCCGCCGCGTAGGCGGGCGTCTGGAGCAGACCGGGGATGACGATCATCTCGATGGTGCGCACCTCCGTCGCGTCCGCCTCCTGGCGGGCGTAGGTGCGCGCCTCCGGGGTGAACGCCGCCGCGTACACCAGGCGGGTGCCGTCCTGCTTCGCGTCCTCCCACAGGGCTTCCGCCTCCCGCCGTTCCGCATCGGTCGCCCCGTAGAGGCCCAGCAGGGCACCCAGTTCGGTCCAACTCGGACTGATGTAACCGTTCTCCATCCGCGACAGCGTCGACTGCGTCTTCCGCGTCAGCGCGTGGTAGTCGACCTCGGTCTTGCCCGCTCGTTTGCGCAATGCGTTGAGGAACTGTCCGAGCTTGCGCTTGCGTCGGGTTTGGACGGCTGCCATGCGGATCGCTCCTCGCTGGAAAAAGAACTGCGAACACCTTAGTGCGGTTCCCCATCCCGCCCGGTTTCACTCGATCGAGCGTGTCAAGGTGCATATACGCCCCAATAGCGTGAACCCACCGGCACCACCCGTCCGGAGTCGGCGGGTCTCCCGCCGACCGCCGCGGGTGGTCCCGTCGGCGTCACCTGTACATCTCCCAGGTCCGGCCGCTGAACGTCAAGGGTTTCCGCCACGCGCGTGAGGTCGATCTCGAAGTGGCGGGCATCCGCGTGTCGCGTGGGGCCCACGATCGGGTGGATCCGCGCGACCGGGGTCCGATGTGGTGCTCCTGGGACGCGTGGTGCCAATGTGGCGATCAAGCCGGAGACCGGCCGGGACGCGGGCTTGACCTTGGAGCGGGGTCCGAGGTTTACCGTCGGGCCATGCGTGTTGCACAGCTGGCCGACGCGGTGGGGATCCGACCGGACACCGTCCGGTACTACGAGCGCGCGGGTCTGCTGGCACCGCCGCCGCGCACCGCGGCGGGCTACCGCGTGTACGACGAGGGCGCGGTCGACCGGATCAGGTTCGTGCGCGGCTGCCAACGCCTGGGGCTGACGCTGCGCGAGATCGCGGACCTGCTGGCCGTGCGCGACACCGGCGTGTGCCCGTGCGAGCCGGCCGAAGAGCTGCTGCACCGCCACATCGCGGAGCTGGACGCGGAGGTGGCCCGGCTGTCCGCCCTGCGCGACGAGCTGACCGACATGGTGCGCGACCTGCCTTCCGGGCACTGCCCGGACATCGACCCGGGCACGTGGTGCCCGCCGGGACCGAGCGCGGGAGGAGGTGATCGGTGATGGGGTGCGAGTGCGACTGCGCGTGCGGCACGGGTTGCTGCTGAGGTGAACGGGGTCGGCGAGGCGCCCGCCGACCCGCCCGCGCACCGTCCACAGTGGGAGCCGACCGCGGTCACGCGGACGTCCACACCGAACGGACTCGCGGGGTTCGCCTGAAATTGTCGGACCACGGGTCCATCATGTCCTGATGGCATACGCGATCGTGGCCGAAGGACTGGTCAAGCGCTACGGGAAGGTGGTGGCCCTCGACGGCCTCGACCTCGTGGTCCCGGAAGGCACCGTCATGGGTCTGCTCGGACCGAACGGCGCGGGCAAGACCACGACGGTCCGCGTGCTCACCACGCTGCTGGAGCACGACGAGGGCAGGGCGACCGTCACCGGGCTGGACGTCGTCACCGATGCCAAGGAGCTGCGCCGCCGGATCGGCCTGTCCGGCCAGTACTCGGCCGTGGACGAGAACCTGACCGGGTTCGAGAACCTCGACATGGTCGGCAGGCTCTACCACCTGGGCCGGAAGGGCAGCCGCGAACGGGCGCGCGAGCTGCTGGAGCGGTTCGACCTCGTGGAGGCCGCCGACCGGGAGGTCAAGGGCTACTCGGGCGGCATGCGCCGCAGGCTCGACCTGGCGGGCGCGCTGGTGGCGAAGCCGAAGGTGCTGTTCCTGGACGAGCCGACCACGGGCCTGGACCCGCGCAGCAGGCTCGGCATGTGGGAGGTCATCTCGGAACTCGTGGCGGGCGGCACCACGCTGCTGCTGACCACGCAGTACCTGGAGGAGGCCGACCGGCTGGCCGACAAGATCGCGGTCATCGACCACGGCAAGGTCATCGCCCTGGGCACCGCGAACGAGTTGAAGGGCCAGGTCGGCGGTGAACGGCTGGAGCTCACCGTCGGCTCCGCGCAGGACGCGGGGACGGCGAAGACCGCGTTGGCCCCGTTGGCGATCGGTGAGATCGCGGTGGACGAGCGTGGACACCGGCTGACCGTGCCGGTGTCGGGCGGCGCCGACGTGCTGGTGGACGGCATCCGGCGGCTGGACGCCGAGTCGATCAAGGTGCTCGACATCGGCCTGCGCAGGCCGACGCTGGACGACGTGTTCCTGACGCTCACCGGGCACGCCACCGAGACCAAGCAGGGGGAAAAGGAAGCATGAGCGCGTTCACGCAGGCGTTGGGCGACGGTGCGGTCGTCGCCAAGCGCAACCTGATCAAGATCAAGCGCGTGCCGGACCTGCTCGTGTTCTCGACGTTGTCACCGATCATGTTCGTGCTGCTGTTCGCGTACGTGTTCGGCGGCTCGATCGACATCCCGGGCATGGACTACCGCGAGTTCCTGATGGCGGGCATCTTCGCGCAGACCGTGGTGTTCGGTTCGACGATCACCGGCGCCGGGCTGGCCGAGGACATGCAGAAGGGCGTCATCGACCGGTTCCGGTCGTTGCCGATGGCGCGGTCGGCGGTGCTCATCGGGCGGACCACGAGCGACCTGGCCAACAACGTCATCGTCATCGTGGTGATGTCGGTGACGGGCCTGATCGTCGGCTGGCGGATCCACTCCTCGCCGCTGGAGGCGCTGGCCGGGTTCGCCCTGCTGCTGCTGTTCGCCTACGCGGTGTCGTGGGGCATGGCGATCGTCGGGCTCATGGTGCGCAGCCCCGAGGTGTTCAACAACGCCTCGTTCATCGCGATCTTCCCGTTGACGTTCATCGCGAACACCTTCGTGCAGGAGAGCAACCTGCCCGGACCGCTGAAGGCGTTCGCGGAGTGGAACCCCGTCTCGGCGGTGACGGCGGCGGCCCGCGAGCTGTTCGGCAACACGAACCCGATGGCACCCGTGGCGGACGTGTGGTCGTTGCAGCACCCGGTGCTGATGACCCTGATCTGGGTGGTCGTGTTCCTGTTGATCTTCGTGCCGCTGGCGATCCGGCAGTACCGCAAGGCCGTCGCCCGATGACCGGATGTTCCGCCACCACGAGGATCGGGGGTCTCGGGGGCAGGTTTTGAATCGGTCTCACGATGGGTAGCCCGGGGCCAGCCCAGCCATGGGAGATCCAGCCAAGGAGGCCGAGATGTCCACCGGCACCACCATCGGCGTGATCATCGCGGTGTTGGTCGTACTCGTCGTGATCGCGGTGTTGCTCAAGGTTGCCATGCAGCGCAAGAGGTTGCGCTCGACGTTCGGTCCGGAGTACGACCGGGCCCTGGAGCGCAACGGCAACCGCATGGCGGCGGAGCGCGAGCTGGCCGAGCGGGAGCGCGAGCACTCGAAGCTGGAGCTGCGCGCGCTGAACGCCGTGACCCGCGAGAACTACACCCGCAACTGGACGCTGGTCCAGGAGCAGTTCGTCGACGAGCCGACCCAGGCCGTGGTGCAGGCGGACCACCTGGTCACCGACCTGATGGCCGAGCGCGGTTACCCCACCGAGGGGTACGAGCACCAGGCGAAGCTGCTGTCCGTCCAGCACGCCCGCACGCTCGACCACTACCGCGAGGCGCACACGATCTACGAGCGCCAGGAGCGCGGTGAGGCCTCGACCGAGGACCTGAGGACCGCGATGGTCCACTACCGCACCGTGTTCGAGGACCTGTTGGGCGACCACCGGGAAGGGGCACGGTCATGACCGAGCAGCGTCAGCACCTCACCACCGAGGACTTCGCCGAGCGCGAGCCCGCCGAGCGGACCACGTTCGACCGGCAGGACACCGGCCGGCAGGACACCGACCAGCAGACCGCGGTCCACCACGACGACGTGGACGGCAACGAGCGGTTCGGCCAGGAGCCGGACGCCTACGGGAAGTCGGGCTCGCACGAGGAGCCGGGCACGTACGACGACCCGGCGACGCGTGACGAGTCGACCGCGCACGACGCGACCGGCTACCAGGAGCAGGCGGCGGGGTACCAGCAGGAGGCCGGGTACCAGGAGCAGGCGGACGACGAGCGGACGCCCGCGGACCGGACCGCGTACGAGGCCCAGACCGCCTACGAAGAGCAGACCGAGCACGACGAGCAGGCGCACCAGGAGTCGGCGGACGCCGAGTCGGCCGTGCGCGACGGGGACGAGCACGACGAGCGCCCCGGTGGCCCGGTCGAGCTGGCCGAGGTCTCCCGGACCGCCGGCGACGCCCCGCTGTTCACCACGGACGACGCGGCGGACTACCAGGCCGAGTGGCGCGCGCTGCAAGCCGACTTCGTCGACGACCCGCGCGAGGCCGTCCAGCGGGCCGACGAGCTGGTGGCCCAGGTGATGCAGTCGCTCGCCACCACGTTCACCCAGCACAAGCACGCGCTCGAAGAGCAGTGGCAGCGCGGCGACGAGGTGCAGACCGAGGAACTGCGGCAGGCCCTCAAGCGCTACCGGTCGTTCTTCGACCGCCTGCTGTCCGTGTAGGCGCGACACCACGACAGCTCCCCGTTGTGCATCCGGCGACCCGGGTGCACAACGGGTGATTACCTCACGTCAGCCGGGCAGTTCCCGGATCTCCATCTCCAGGACGTCGATCTCGTCGCTGATCGCCTCGTCCAGCATCCGGTCGAGCAGCTCGGAGCAGTCCGACGACCCGATCCCGAACCGCGGCACCTGCTCCCACCACACCGCCGGGTTGTTCCAGAACGAGCCGGAACCCTGGTCGACACCTTCGAGGCAGCGCAGCCGCGGGTCGTCGTCCGGCAGCAGGCGGACGTAGTCGATGAACCGGGCCAGGGCGGCCGGGTGGATCACCGGCACCGCGCCGTACCCGCGCAGGCAGTCCTCGAGCTCCGACAGGAACTCCTCTTTGAACGTCATCGCGCCACCCCCGCTTCCCCCGCGGCACTGCGGGTGAGGAGGACTCACGTCCCAGGCCACCCACGGTACCGCCGTCGGGGCACGGTCAAAGTACTGCCAATGGGCGGTTCCGGAACAAGATTCGCTAACGGTGGCC
>NZ_JBFAAX010000357.1:0-6041 GCF_040639995.1 Actinosynnema sp. NPDC023658
GGGAGGCGCCCGTGAACGACAAGCCGGTGCACGACACGCCTGCCAACGGCGCCTCCGCCCACGGCAGCCCGGCTAACGGCAGGTCCGTGAACGACGACCACGGTGATGACAACCCGGGGGGCGACATCCCCGCGGAGCTGCCGAAGAGGCGACCGCGGACCAACCTGGTGGCCGAACGGCCGAGTGCGACCGACGCGGTGGCACCCGTACGGAGGGATCCTCAGGCGACACGCGGGTTCCTCGCCAGCTACCAGACCGGTATCCGGCAAGGTGTGCGTGGATCCGGTGAGAATCGAGCTGGGCAGGAGAACGGATGAGCACGCAGAAGTCGCGACAGGTCGACCAGTTCGGCTGGCTGGTGAGCAACTTCGCCGAACGCGTGCCCGGGGTGGCCCACGCGGTCGTGATCTCGGTCGACGGCCTGCTGCTGACCGCCTCGAACGGGTTGCCCCACGACCGGGCCGACCAGCTCGCCGCCATCGCGGCCGGGGTGGCCAGCCTGACCGAGTCGGCGGCCCGCTGCTTCGACGGCGGCGGTGTGCTGCGCTCGGTGGTCGAGATGCAGTACGGGATCATGCTGCTGATGTCGATCCGGGACGGCTCGTGCCTGGCGGTGCTGGCCGCGCCGGACGCCGACGTCGGCCAGGTCGCCTACGAGATGACGGTGGTGGTCGACCAGGTCGGCCAGCTCCTGACACCCGAGCTGCGCGCCCAGCTCCACGGTGCGAAGCGGATGATGGCCCGCCCGTCTGCGTGAGGTGGTCATGGACCGGAACGAGGAGCCAGGGACGTCGGACGAGACGTTCGCCGCTCTGCTCAACGGGTTCAGCCTCGACTCCTCCCGCCGTCGCAAGCAGGAGAAGTCGAAGCCGGAGCGACCCCCCACGACCGGCGACACCAAGCCCCACCGCCCGGTCTTCGACGATGACGACGACTTCGAGTACCCGCGCGAGGAGGCGGCGTCGATCGTCCGCGCCTACTCGTGGACGGGCGGCCGCACCACGTCGGCGTTCCAGCTGGAGATCGAGACCCTGGTGTCGGCGGTCGACTGGGACTACCCGGGAGCCATGAAGGCCGAGTACCACGAGGTGCTGTCGCTGGTCGGCAGGCCGCGGTCGGTGGCGGAGATCGCCGCCCTGCTGCGCCTGCCGCTGGGCGTGGCGAAGGTGCTGCTGGGTGACATGGCCGAGCGCGGCCTGATCGACGTGCACCGCACCGCGTCCAGCGACGGCGAGCAGCCGGACCTCGGCCTGATGGAACGCGTGCTGGCGGGTCTGCGCCGGCTGTAGCGCCCGCGGCGCGGCCGGATCGCCGGCCCGCTGCTCTTGCGATGATCAGGTTTCGCCCTACGATGGTTTCAGTGTCGACCGAAGTGGCGACGGTGGAACCAGGGGGAGTCGCATGAGCGTCGGACGGGAAACGCGGTTGTCGGCGTGGATCGAGCGGTTCGCGGCGCACTTCGCGGAGGAGGGCATCCCGCTGATCGGTGGCCGCATCCTCGGCTACCTGCTGGTGTGCCAGCCCACGGAGCGGACCGCGGCCGAGCTGTCCCAGGAGCTGGAGGCCAGCAGCGGTTCCATCAGCACGAACCTGAAGTTCCTGGTCAACGCGGGTCTGGTGACGAAGAGGACGCGGCGCGGCAGGCAGGCGGCGCAGTACCGGATCAACGAGAAGCGGTGGGTCGACCTGATCCAGCGCAAGCTGGACGCGCTGGTGAGCGTGCGGGAGCTGACCGAGGCCGGGATGCGGCTGATGAGCGGCGACCCGGAGCGCGCGGTGCGGCTGCGGACCGTGGACGACATCTACACGTGGCTGGCGACCGAGCTGCCCGCGGTGTGGGAGCGCAGGCCCTCGTCCTCGCGCTGAGGCCGTTCGCGGGTCGAGACCCACAGGGCGGCGGTGGCGACGACCACCGCGCCCGCGCCCAGCACGTGCAGCGAGACGAGCACCTCGGGCACACCGGTCCAGTACTGGACCATGCCGAGCGTGCCCTGCCCGAGCACCACGGCCACCAGCGCCCAGTACGGGCGGCGGGGAACGGGGTGGGCGCGCAGCGCGAAGCCCAGGGCGATGAGCATGCCCAGGAA
Organism: Actinosynnema sp. NPDC023658; assembly: GCF_040639995.1. NCBI lineage: Bacteria > Bacillati > Actinomycetota > Actinomycetes > Pseudonocardiales > Pseudonocardiaceae > Actinosynnema > Actinosynnema sp. NPDC023658. Next base: position 2,088 of record NZ_JBFAAX010000357.1, read on the forward strand.
CAGGAACAGCAGGTCGGCGTGGAGCTGGGCCAGCGTGTCCACCGGGGCGTCCAGGCGCGGTGTCGCGGCGTCGCCCGCGTGCGGTCCGGCGGCGGTGACGAACGTCCCGGCCAGCAGCAGGGCGCCCAGCGCCGCGGCCTGCACGACCTGCAACGCCAGCAGCCCCCTCGGCACGCGCGGCCGGGCGGGCTCGTCGCCCTCGCCCAGGGCGGCGACCAGCAGCACGGCGAACCAGACCAGGGCCATGGACACCAGGAAGTGCACGCTGACCGTCCACCACAGCAGGCCGGTGAGCACGGTGAACCCGCCGATCACGGCCTGCAGCACGACCCCGCCGAACTGCACGAGCGCCAGCACGACGACCCGCTTGCGGCGCGGCCGGCCGAACCACGCTGCGAGCACGCACAGCGCGGCGATGACGCCGACCACGCCGGTGAGGGTGCGGTTGCCGAACTCGACCCACTGGTGCAGCGACGCGACCTCGGGGTGCTCGACCGGCACGATGCTGCCCTCGAAGCACTGCGGCCAGGTGGGGCAGCCGAGGCCCGATCCGGTCACCCGCACGATCGAGCCGGTCACCGCGATGCCGCCTTGGGCGACCACGACGGCGATGGCGAACGCGCGCTGGAACGTGCTCAGGAACGTGGTGAACCAGGGTGGAACGGACACCACCCGATGGTAGGTACCACTGGCTGAGAACCGCCGGGCGGGGTGTCAGCCGAGCTTCGTGGTCCTGGTGGCCAGCACGCCGGCGGCCACGCCCCAGACCACCAGCACCGCGATGTGCCCGGGAGCGGGCGCGACGCCCTCGACGACCGCGTCGTGCAGCGCGAGGGCCAGCGCGGCCGACGGCAGCGCGTCGACCGCGGTCGCGAGCCACGACGGCAGCGACTCCACGCCGAGCGCGACGCCGCCGATGAGCAGCAGCGCGAACCACACGATGTTGGCCAGCGCGAGCACGATCTCCGCCCGCAGCGCACCGCCGAGCAGCACGCCGAGCGCGCCGAACGACAGGGTGCCGAGCACGATCAGCAGGACCGCCCACAGGGCGCCGGTCGCGGACGGTAGTCGCCAGCCGAGCAGCAGCGCGACCACGCTGATGATGACGACCTGCACGGCGACCACGGCCAGCGCCGCGACGACCCGTCCGGCGACCAGCAGCCAGCGGGGCAGCGCGGTCGCGGCCAGGCGCTTGAGCACGCCGTAACGCCGGTCGAAGCCCAGCGCAATTGCTTGCCCCGTGAACGCGGACGAGATGACGGCCAGCGCGAAGATGCGGGCGGTGGCCGAGCCGACGCGCGGTTCGGGCACCGGGATGACGTCCATGAGGCTCATCGCGACCAGCAGCGCCACCGGGATGAGCACGGTCAACAGGATCTGCTCGCCGTTGCGCAGCGTGAGCACCGCCTCGGTGCGGGCCTGGGCGAGGAGCATCCGACCGAGCCTGCCGCGGCCGGGCGCGGGCGTGAACGTGCCGGGCGCGAACGTGCCGGTTCCGGGCGTGCGCGGTTCGGGTGTCCGAGGGTCCGTCACGAGCGCAGCTCCCTGCCGGTCAGCTCCAGGAACACGTCCTCCAGGCTGCGCCTGGCCACGGTCAGCTCCTCGGCCAGCACGCCCTGCTGGGCGCACCAGGAGGTGACCGTGGAGAGGACCTGCGGGTCGATGGTGCCGTGCACGAGGTAGGTGCCCCTGGTGGCCTCGCGCACGTCGAGGCCCTCCGGCAGGGCGGCGCGCAGCAGCGTCAGCTCCAGGCCCGGTCGGGCGCGGAAGCGCAGTTGCCGGTCGTCGGCGTGGTGCTCGGTGAGCTCGGCGGGGCTGCCCTGGGCCACCACGCGACCGGCGTCGACGATGACGACGTGGTCGGCCAGCGCTTCGGCCTCGTCCATCAGGTGAGTGGTGAGCAGCACGCTGACGCCGTCCGCCCGCAACGCCGACACCAGCTCCCACACCAGGCGGCGGGCCTGCGGGTCCATGCCGGCGGTCGGCTCGTCCAGGAACACCAGCTCCGGCCGCCCGACCAGGGCGCACGCCAGCGACAGGCGCTGCTGCTGCCCGCCGGACAGCCGCTTGTAGGGGGTGCGCACCGACGACGTCAGGCCCAGCACGTCGAGCAGCCACGCCGGGTCGAGGGGGTTGGCGGCGCAGGCGGCCACGAGGCGCAGCATCTCGTCGGCCCGCACGCCGGGGTAGCCGCCGCCGCCCTGCGGCATGACGCCGATGCGGGGCCGCAGCCGGTCGCCGTCCCGCTTCGGGTCGAGCCCGAGGACGCGGACCTCGCCGCCGTCGGCCGCGCGGAACCCCTCGCACACCTCGACGGTCGTGGTCTTCCCGGCCCCGTTGGGCCCGAGGAGCGCGAGGACCGTGCCGGTGTCGAGGGTGAGGTCGAGTCCGTTCACCGCGACGGTCGAGCCGTAGCGCTTGACCAGCCCCGACACTTCCACGGCAGGGTGCTGGGGGTGCGGGCTCACGACGCGGAAGCCTAGGGCGTGGCTCGCCGCACCCCGGTGGTGGGGTCAGCCCCACCAGGGTTCTCCGGGTGGCTTCAGGGTTTCCTCGGGGGAGTTCCCGATATGCCCGCCGTACCATTCGCACCAGGATTTTCCCCGTGGTCGAGATCAGGGGGAATGGGCGGACGGCGGTGTTGCCGCCGGTCCTGGTGGGGCTCGTGCTGTCGTTGTTCCCGATTGCCTACCTGCACGTGTCGTCGGTCGGTGAGCTCAGCCCGATCACGCACACGGTCAGCGATTACATCTTCGTGGACAACGGCAGCGCGCTGCTGGCCGTGACGGCGATGTCGCTCGCGGCGGCGTCGGTCGGCCTGCTCGTCGCCCTCGTCCGGTCCGGTTTGCCCAGGCAGGGGCCGGTGGCGTTGCTGATGGGGCTGTGGTCGGCGGGGCTGGCCGTGGCCGCGGTGTTCCCCACCGACCCGACCGGCACGCCCACCTCGTTCTCCGGCGCGGTGCACCGGTACGCGGGCGCGGTGATGTTCACGAGCCTGCCCCTGGCCGGGTGGCTCATTTCCCGGACGTTCATCCCCAGCACCACTGTCCGTCGTTTCTCGCTCGCCGCGGGATTCGCTTCGGTGGCATTCATGCTGAGCCACGTCGCGGTGGTCGGACCGGGCAGCGGAGCGGTCGTGCTCGGCCTTTTCGAACGCGTCTTGTTCGCGTTGCTGTACGGCCTGTTGTTCGCCCTCACGTCCGCCGTCCTGCGCCGCGAGGTGACGTCATGACGTGGTCGGCCGTCCTGCTCGCCGTCGTCGGCGCCGTGTTCTTCGCCTTCGCCGCACGCCTCCAGCACGACGCCGTGCGGGCGAGCGAGGGCGCCCTGCGGGTGCTGGAGCTGCTGCGCAGGCCGCGGTGGCTGCTGGGCCTGCTGCTGCTCGTCCTCGGCGCCGGCGTGCACGCGGCGGCGTTGGGGATGGCGCCGTTGAGCGTGGTGCAGCCGGTGGGCGTGGTCGCCATCTTCACGACCCGCACCCCGGGGGTGTCCTTCGGCACGACGACCGCGACGTGCCCGGACGGGTGGTCGGCCGACTTCGCGATCACCACGAGGAAGTCCGCGAACGCGGTGTTGGTGGAGAACCACTTCTCGCCGGTGAGCACCAGCTCGGCGCCGTCGCGGACGGCTTCGGTGGAGGTGCGGCCCAGCTCGCTGCCGGCCTCCTCCTCGCTGCCCAGCGTCGCGCCGAACCCGCCGTTCTCGGCCAGCGGTTCGAGGTAGCGCCGCTTGAGCTCGTCCGAGCCGTACAGCCACACCATGTTGGTCGCCATGATCGAGATGAACAGGGTGAACGCCACGCCCGCGTCGCCGTAGGCCAGCTCGGACACCAGGTCCACGCTCTGCTCCAGCGGGATGCCGTGCCCGCCCAGGTCGGGGTGCAGCCACCAGTTCATCAGGCCCGTCTTGGCGAACCCCTGGTACAGCGGCAGCGGCATCTCGGCCAACGCGTCC
>NZ_JBFAAX010000358.1:0-5984 GCF_040639995.1 Actinosynnema sp. NPDC023658
GGTCGTGTCCACCGTGGCGGCCGACGCCGGCGTCGGGACCACCGTGAGCAGGCAGCCCACTGCTACTGCGGCTGCCGCAGCGGCCAACCCCGACCGCAACCGACGACGCCACCTCTCGGTGCGCGCAAACCCAACCGACATAGCATCCTTCCCTTCCTCGTCCGGAACCACCGACACGAGCCTGACCAGGAACCGCCTTGTTAGCGCTAACATTCACTGGCCGACGCGATGGAGTTATGAGAGCTAAACTTTTTAGCCGACGTTGCGACTAGAGGTGCCAGGCGAACTGTGAACGATAACAACGGCCACGTCAAGATGTGACGGAGAGGTTTCCGCGGAAGTCCCGAATGAGACGCTGGGCGTGCCCTCAGCCGGGCGAACGCGTTGACCCGGAGCGCGAGGTGCGACGTCAGACCTCGGAGCGGTCACAGGCACGGCTGCCATCCGCGCCGTGACATCGATCAGCAGAGCATGATGACCAGCTACGCAAGCCGGACCGGCACGGCCGGCGCCCCGGCGAACCCCAGGTCTGATCCGAAGGTCGGGCAATATGACCGAGGGACGGACACGGATCAACAGAGCTTCGAAGAATTGGCAGCGAAGCTCGACGGAAACTCGAGCGGCAGCCTCAAGCTTTACACCGGAATGCCACCGTGTCCGGCGGGCGGTAGTGGCATCAGGGAGTTCCAGAAGGCCCGGTGTCCAGGTAGAAGTGACTCGAGGATGCTGACACCGCGCAGCGTGAGGTGGAGCGATTCACTCGCAGTTCGTTGCCTTTTTCCGGCGTCTCGATAAGGAGGCGGGCTGCTTTGTCGATCGGCACCGACGTGTTCTACCCGGCGCTGCTCGAGGTTCGAGAATGGGTGAAGGAGTTCGCAGAGGAGAAAGATCCGGCGCTTGATGTCTGCGTTCCTTTCGCGCCCGGGACATTGGCCCCCGGTGGTGCGCTATCCGGCTGGACCGGAGGTTCCCGGGACGCGCGGAACCGCGCCGGACGGGCAAGGGGTTCCCATCCGGCGCGGTGGTCGGTGGTGCCTTACGGCTCCGAGTGCCGGGGTCGGACCACGGCCAGCGGGCAGGAGGCGTGGTACACCAGGGACTGGCTGGTGGAGCCGAGCAGCATGCCGGTGAAGCCGCCGTGGCCGCGGCTGCCGACCACGAGCAGCTGGGCGTGCTCGGCGGCCTTGAGCAGTGCCCGGACGGGCCGGTCCCGGATCACCACGCGCTCGACGCGCACGTCGGGGTACTTCTCCTGCCACCCCGCGAGGCGTTCGGCGAGGAGTTGGCGCTGGTCTTCCTCGATCTGCGACCGGTCGACGGCGAACCGGCTGCCGTAGGGCCCGTCGATCAGGAAGTCGGTCCACGCGATGACGGCGGTGAGCGGCGCGTTCCGCAGGGACGCCTGCTCGAAGGCGAAGGCGACCGCCTCCTCGCCGGCCGGAGACCCGTCCACACCGAGGACCACCGGGCCGTCCGCGGGAGCCGAGTCGCGGACGACGACCACCGGGCAGGAACCGTGGGCGGAGACCGCCACGGCGACCGAGCCGACCAGCAGCCCGGAGAAGCCGCCCAGTCCCTGTGAGCCGACCACGACGAGCCGCGCAGCCCGTGACTCGGCTATCAGCGCGCCCGCGGGCGTGCCCAGCACCATCGAGGTCTCCACCTCGGGCACGACGGCGCGCACGGCGTCCGCCGCTTCCCTGAGCGACTCCCTGCCCAGCTTCTCGAACGTCTCACGCACCTCGTGGCCGGTCAGCACGATCTCCGGGTATCCGCGCACCGGCAACGCGTAGGCGTGCACGAGCTTGAGCGGCGCACCGTGGCGCACGGCTTCCGCGGCGGCCCACTCGGCGGCCTTGACCGCCGACGTCGATCCGTCCACTCCAACCACGATCGGGGCACTCATCACAAGCTCCTCTCCGAGTCCGCTGCCACCGCTTCGGCCGAAGCGACCACCACCGACGCTAGACCGCCGTCAGCGGTCCGGCAGCGGTCGTTGGTCCCCGCCGTTCAGTGCCCAAGGGCCGCGGACGGATATCGGCGGGCGGAATGGCTGCGCGGAGGGCATCCTGGAGTCTCCGAGGACCCTGAGCGCGTCGTGGCAGGGTCTTTGGACCCTGCGTACGACGATCCGGCTCGGGCGTGCTCAGGCACCGAGTCGGATGGAGTTGCCGGCGGGCACAGGGCCACGCCGTTGTCGAGTGCCCTGGCACCGGTGACGCTGGGAGCGCTGCGCCACCGGTCGTTGCTCGCGCTCAGTCCGAACACGACACAGTCGACGTGATGCCGGCTCGAACCGAAATCCGCCAGGGATCTCCGTTCGAGCCGGCTGACGCTCACAACACGTCCGCAGCCGTCGTGTCCGGGCACCGGACACGACGGTCCCCGGTCAGCGGCCGATGGGCACGAGGTTGAACCTCTGGTTGGTCTGCCCGTGGCAGTCGTACAGCTGGACCTGAGCCCCGTTGGCAGTGCTCCAGACGTCCAGGCAGCGCCCGGACTGCACGCCGGTGATGGTGCCGTTGGAGTTGACGTTCCACTGCTGGTTGGCCTGGCTGTTGCAGCTGTAGATCTGGATCGCCGCGCCGTTGCCGGAGCCCGCGGCGTCCAGGCACATGTTGCCGTACACGGTGAGCTGCTTGCCCGTGGTGTACGTCCACTGCTGGTTGCTCTGGCCGTTGCAGTCCCAGAGGTTCACCCTGGTGCCGTTGTTGTGCGACGCGTTGGGCACGTCGATGCACCGGCCTGACTGGACTCCGACGATCTGGTTGGCGCCGGTCGGCGGCGTGCCCGTGGTCGTCGTGGTCGTGCCGGTGGTCGTGGTGGTCGTACCCGTGGTCGTGGTCGTCGACGTGGTCGGGGCGGCGTTGAGCGCGTTGAGCACCGAGGTGTACGCGGCCTTCTTGTTGCCGCCGCCGTCGAACAGCAGCGGGCTCTCGCCGGAACGCCACGAGTCGCTGTCCCGCACGCCCCAGACGGTGATGCCGACGCAGCGGGGCACGTTGAGGCACGCCTGGGTCAGTCCGGCGTACTGGGTGGTGGAGGCGTTGGTGACGTCCACCTCGGTGAGCGCCACGTCCACGCCGAGTGCGGCGAAGCTCGACAGGGTGGTCTGGAAGTTGCCCGGCAGCGAGCTGCCACCGGTGAAGTGGGTCTGCAGCCCGACGCAGTCGATCGGCACGCCCCGGCTCTTGAAGTCCCGGATCATGTTGTACACGCCCTGCGTCTTGCCGTACGACCAGTTCTCGATGTTGTAGTCGTTGTAGCAGAGCTTGACCGACGGGTCCGCCGCGCGGGCGGTGCGGAACGCCACCTCGATCCAGTCGTTGCCGGTGCCCTGCAGGTTCGACGACCGGCGGCTGCCGTCCTCGTTGAACGCCTCGTTCACCACGTCCCAGTGGACCAGCTTGCCCCTGTAGTGGGCCATGACGCCGTTGATGTGGTCGATCATCGCCTGCCGCAGGCTGCTGCCGGACAGGCTCTGCATCCATCCCGGCTGCTGCGCGTGCCACGCCAGGGTGTGCCCGCGCACCTTCAGCCCGCGCTGGGTGGCCCAGTCGTAGATCCGGTCGCCGGCGCTGAAGTTGAACTGACCGCGCTGCGGCTCGGTCGCGTCGGGCTTCATCTCGTTCTCGGCGGTCACCATGTTGAACTCGCGCGCGGCGATCGTGGTGTACGTCGAGTCGCCGAGCCTCCCGGCCGCGATAGCCGTGCCGAAGTACCGGCCCGACTGCGCCGCCGCGGCACCCAGCGTGCTCGCCGCCGCGTTGGCCGACGAGATCATCACCGCCACCGTCGCCAGCGTCACGACACCGACTGATCCCACGGCCAGCGCTCTGGCGATGGTCGGTCGTCTCCGTTGGGTACCGCCACGATGGGCAGCGTTGCCTATCGTCATCTTCGTCCTCCTCTAGCAGGGACCCGAGCCGTCTTCGCAGAACGACCGGACGTCATATAGAAGGATTCGCGAAGACCGATGCTGCCTCCTCGATGCCGCCCAGGGCAACGTTTGCGCAACAGTTGCGGCAGCTCGACGGGTTTGCGGTGGGCGGAGTCGACGAAGTGCAGTCGGAATGTCGGATTCATCCGCCGATTCCCGGCTCCATTCCCCGTGGTGTGCCGCGCTGTCGAAGCTGATCTCGCCACGCTGCCGGTCGTCGCGGGCGGCGGCTCCTCGCGGCTCGACAGGTTCTGGACGGTGTCGAGGGCCGCCTCCGAACCGGTCGTCGGACTCTCGCTCCCAGCACACCACGAAGCGGTGTGCGCCGGCTCAACGCATGGGAATGCCGTATCCGCTACCCGAAGCCGCAGAGTCGCACTTCTTCAGCGAAGGTCTCGCGCAGTGTTGGATGCGGCGGTTGCTGCCTCTGGGTGAGCGGGACAAAGGCACGAAAATCTGTTGCTACGGCGCCACATCACCGTCTTGGAAGGGAAGTCGGGCCACGCCCGGCCGCAGTTCTCCCCTGCCGACCGGGCACTCCCAGAGCCCCGTGCGGCCACCGTTGAGGTCGCACTGGTGGTCCCGGCCGGGGTTCGAACCGGCGGTGGGGTGGTCCGGCACGCCTCCGAGGTTCCACCTCCTGCGCGAGCGATCGTCGAACTGTTATTGGCTAACATGTGTTAGTGAGTAACACTATACCCATGGACGTGATGGTAGTGGGTGCCGGTCCCGCGGGTCTGGCGACGGCGTGTGCGTTGCGCATGCACGGTGTGGCGGTGCGGGTGGTGGATGCCGCGCCCGGTCCGGCGACCACCTCTCGCGCGCTGGGTTTGCAGCCACGCGGCAGCGAGGTGCTGGAACGGCTCGGCGCGCTGGGTGACCTGCCGGAACGGTCGGTCGACATCCGCCGGGTGGTCGTCCACGTCGGTGGTCGCCGCTCGGGCGAGCTCCGGGTGGGGCAGCCCACCGCGCTGGTGCGGCGTCCCGGCCTGCTCGTGTCGCAGGCCGAGGTCGACGCGGGACTGCGGCCGCGCGTGGCCGCCCTGGGGGGGGCGGTGGAGTGGGGAACCGCGGTCACCGGCCTCGACCAGGACGTGCGCGGGGTGGTGCTGTCCACCGTGGACGGACCGGTTCGGGCCGACTGGGTGGTGGGGTGCGACGGCGCGCACAGCGCGGTCCGCAAGGCGGCAGGCATCGGCTTCCCCGGCTTGCCGCTCGTGGAGGGGTTCGTGCTGGGCGACGTGCGGGCGGAGTTGCCGTTGCCCTCCGACGCGGTCGGCGTGTGGGTGGACGGCGGGGCGATGTTCGCGGCGTTCCCCTTGCCCGGAGGGGTGTGGCGGTTCATGGCGCCCGCGCCGGGCACGCCCGTCGAGGCCGTCCCGGACTCCCTGACCCGCGCGGCGCGGCAGCACGCCGGCGTCCGCGTCGGGCCCGCGGACGAGTGGGTGTGGACGTCGGTGTTCCGCATCCACCGGCGACTGGCTGAGACCTACCGGCGGGGCCGCGTGCTGCTGGCCGGGGACGCCGCGCACATCCACAGCCCGTTCGGCGGCCAGGGCATGAACACCGGGCTGGGTGACGCCGAGAACGTCGCGTGGCGACTGGCGCTGGTGGTCGCGGGCCGCGCGGGCGATCGCCTGCTGGACGGCTACCAGGCCGAGCGCCGTCCCGTAGCCGAAGAGGTGCTGGGCGCCACCAGCGGGCTCACGGGGCTGGTGCTGGGCGAGTCCCCCGCGGCCCGGCTGCTGCGCGACCGGGTGCTGTTCCCCCTGATGGGCCTGCCACCGGTGGAGAAGCTGATCTGGGAGCGGGCATCGCAGGTCAGGACGACGTACGCCCGCACCCTCGGCCGAAGGCCCAGGGTCGGGGACCGGGTGGCGGAGCACGCGTCGGACAACGGGTTCCGCTGGACGTTGGCCGCACCGCCGGGTGACGGCTGCGTGGACGTGGCCCGTGCGGCTCTCGGTGACCTCCGGCACGTGCGTCGCGAGGGCGACGCGCTGCTGGTGCGCCCCGACGGCCACCTGGCCTGGCGCGGCCAGCC
>NZ_JBFAAX010000359.1:0-5979 GCF_040639995.1 Actinosynnema sp. NPDC023658
CCGGGCGGGCGAACCTGCGCGCGGACCACGCGCTGCGGCAGCGGCTGCTGGACGTGGCCGAGGCCGACCACAGCTGGTGCTCCGGCCTGTCCGGCGCGGTGCTCGCGCACGCCGCGCACCCCGACCAGCCGGTCGACGCGCACACCCTGCACCTGGACCGGTGCCTCAACGCGCTGGCGGTGCACGAACCGCTGCGCGACCTCAGCCTGTGCCACGGCGAGCTCGGTGTGATCGAATCCCTCACCGTGCTCGCCGAACGCGGGCACGCCCTGGCGACCGCCATGCAGACCCGACGTGCCGGGCTGGTGCTCGGGGCGCTGGACCAGTACGGAGCGCGCTGCGGCACCCCCGGCGGCGTGCCGTCGGCCGGTCTGCTCACCGGGCTGTCCGGGATCGGGTACGGACTGCTCCGCCTCGGTTTCCCCGAGCAGGTGCCGTCCGTGCTCCTGCTCGGCACACCGCACCACAACACCCAACCCCGCGAGGAGAACACCAGATGAGCAACGCCAACCACGACGAGGTCACCACCTGGGACGAGGACCAGGACGGCGACCACCCCGCCGGTGAGATGGCGCTGTCCCGCAAGACCAGGACCGGGGCCCGTGCCCGCGCCCTGGCCGGTCTGACCCTCGCCGTCGGCGCGTACGCGATGGTCGCCGCGAACGCCACCAGCATCACCGTCAGCGCGCCCGCGTTGCCCGCATAGCGGATCGCCGCGCCGCCGGACTGCCCGCCCACTGGGGGTGCGGGCAGTTTGGTGTGCGGTCGATCAGCTTGACTATGGTCGTGCCATGCACACCCGCGCGCCGGTCGTGGTCGGCCGCGACGAAGAACTCCGCGTGCTCGACCAGGTCCTCGTCGACGCCGACGCCCGTCGCGGACGAGCGGTCTTCCTCGTCGGGGAGCCCGGGATCGGGAAGACCAGGTTGGCGCGCTTCGCCGCCGGCGTCGCGTTCGACCGCGGCATGCGGGTGCTGCGCGGGCGCGGCAGCACGATAGGACCGATCGTGCCGTTCCGGCCGCTGGCCGAGGCGCTGATGTCCCTGCTGCGCACCGGTGACGGCCCGGACCTGCGCGAACTCGGGCCGTACCAGCCGGCGCTCGGCACGCTGGTGCCCGAGTGGAGCCGGGAGCACGGCGGCGCGGAGGAGCAGCGGCAGGCGGACTCCGTGGTGGTGCTGGCCGAGGCGGTGCTGCGGCTGCTGGCCGTGGTCGGTCGGGAACGGCCGTGCCTGGTGGTGCTGGAGGACCTGCACGACGCGGACGTCGAGACGCTGGCCGTCGTCGACTACCTGGTGGACAACCTCGACCAGGTGCCCGCCGCGCTGCTGGTGACCACCCGCGCCGACCCCGGCCCGACGCTCGACGTGGTCCGCCTGGCCGCGCAGCGGGAGGCAGGCGTGCTGCTGGAGTTACGACGGTTGACCGAGGCGCAGGTGCGCCGGATGGTCGCCGGCTGCCTGGAGGTGGACGAGGACGAGGTGCCCGACGAGGTCTCCGACCGGATGTGGGCGGACAGCGCGGGCAACCCGTTCGTGGTCGAGGAGATGCTGCACGGCCTGGTCAACGGCGGTCTGCTGGTGCGCGGTCCGGGTGGCTGGCAGGTGCTGGGCGAGCTGCGCATCGACGTGCCCTCGGCCCTGGTGCGGTCCGTCGCGCACCGCACGGACCGGCTCGGTCCGCAGGGCCGGGAGCTGCTGTCGGTGGCCGCCGTGCTGGGCCACCGGTTCCCGCTGTCGGTGCTGCGCGAGGTGACCGGGCTGGACGACCGCGGCCTGCTGTCCCACCTGCACGCCGGGGTGGCGGCGCAGCTGGTCACACCGGACGAGCCGGTGCCGGACTGGTACGCGTTCCGGCACCCGCTGACCGCCGAGGCGTGGCTGGCGCAGCTGCCGCCGCCGCACCGGGCCGAGCTGTCCCGGCGGACCGCGGACGCCGTGCAGGCGCTGCACCCGGGTCTGCCCGGTGAGTGGTGCGCGCTGGTGGCGTCGCTGCGGCTGGACGCCGGGCAGACCGCGGAGGCGGGCGCGCTGCTGGCCGAGGCGGGGCGGCGGGCGCTGGCGGACGGCGCGGCCGGGTCGGCGGTGCGGCTGCTCGACCACGCGCACCGGCTGCTGGCCAGTGGGGTGGACGTCTCGGTCCGGGCCGACGTGCTCGACTCGCTGCTGCCCGCGCTGGCCGAGGCGGGCCAGTTCGAGCGGGCGTTCGAGCTGGTCGACGCGGTGGCGGAGCTGAGCGCGGCCGGGTTGAGCCGGGTCCGGCGCGGCGAGCTGCACACGACGTTCGCGCAGGTCGCCAACGTGGGCGGCCGGTGGACCGACAGCATGGCGCACGTGGAGACGGCGCGCGGGCTGCTGGGCGCGGACGCCGACGACGAGCACACCGCGCGGCTGGACGCGGTGGCGGCGCTGATGATGCTGCACGTGGAGGTGCCGGACCGGATCGCGTCGGCCGAGTTCCTGGCCCGCCGCGCGGCGGACGCGGCGAAGCGGGTGCCGCTGCCCGAGGTGGGCTGCGACGCGTGGCAGCTGCTCGGCGTGCTGGCCCGGGAACGCGACCTGGGCGAGGCGGCCGAGTGCTTCGCCCGGGCGCGGGCGCTGGCCGAGGAGCACGGCCTGCCCTTCCAGCGGCTGTACGCGGTGAGCAGGCAGGCGGGGCTGGACTGGCTGGCCGACGGGGTGGAGACCGGGCTGGTCGAGGCGCGCGAGGAGGCGTTGCGGCTCGGTGCGATCAGCGTGGCGTACGGCGCGGACTCGATCCTCGGGCTGGACGCCGTGCTGCGCGGCCGGTACGACGAGGCGGTGGGGCAGCTGGAGCGGATCGTCGCGGACACCCGGCGGTTGCAGCTCAAGCACCTGACCCTCTACGGGTTGATGGCGCAGGCGACGGCGGCGGCGCACCGGGGCAGGCGGGCCGGGATGGAGGCCGCGATCGAGGCGTTCGACGCGGTGGGCGGGGTCGGGTCGCAGGAGCGGCCGCTGTGCTTCGGGCTGGCGCGGGCGTTCTGCGCGCTGCTGGAGGAGGACCGCGCGACCGCCCGGCAGGACCTGGCGCGGGCGATGGCCCACGAGGCGGAGACGCCCACGGTGTACCACCTGTCCGGCAGGCACGGGTTGCGGCTGCTGCTGGACGCGTTGTCCGGGGCCCTGGACCTGGACGGCTACCTGGACGTGACCCGCTCGGCGGCGGCCCGGATGCGGTGGAACCGCGGGTTCGCGCAGTTCGCGCTGGCCGTGCTGCTGGGCAGGCTGGGCCGGGAGGCGGAGGCGGCGCAGGCGGTCCGGGACGCGCGCGAGGCGTCGGCCATCCACCCGCTCGCGCGGCACCTGGGCCTGCGGCTGGTGGCGGAGGCGGCCGTGGCCGACGGGTGGGGCGAGCCGGTGGCCTGGCTGCGCGGCGCCGAGGAGTACTTCCACCAGGCCGGTCAGGCGGCCGTGGCCAGCGCGTGCCGGGGGTTGCTGCGGCAGGTGGGCGCGTCGGTGCCGCAGCGGCGGACCGGGTCCGACCAGGTGCCGCGCCCGCTGCGGGCGCTGGGCGTGACCGTGCGGGAGTTCGAGGTGTTCCGGCTGCTGGCGGGCCGGCTCGGCAACAAGGCGATCGCCACCCGGCTGCACATCTCGCCGCGGACGGTGGAGAAGCACGTGGCCAGCCTGATCACCAAGACCGCGCAGCCGGACCGGGAGTCGCTGAGCGCGTTCGCCGCGTCGCTCGGACCCGCCGACCGGTCGTAGCCCGCCCCGGACCCGCCGACCGGCCCTAGCAAGGCGGTGGCGGGTCCGTTAGACCTGGTCCGGTGAGAATCCTGGTGGCAGTGGCGCTGATGACGGTCCTCGGCGGTGGGGTGGCGCAGGCGTCCCCCGCGGCCGACGCGGCGGATCCGACGGGCACGACCCGCGGCCCGTGCGCCTACGCGGTCACGCCGGACGAACCGGCCGCACGTCCCGTGACGCTGCCTCCCGACCCCCGCCACACACCCGACCACGGCCACCCCGAGGTGCTGCTGAAGACCAACCGGGGGCCCATCCCCCTGGTGCTGGACCGCGCGCAGGCGCCGTGCACCGTCCAGAGCTTCCTGCACCTGGTGCGGAAGAAGTTCTACGACGACACGACGTGCCACCGGCTGACGGCGTACCCGACGTTGAAGGTCCTGCAGTGCGGTGACCCGTCCGGCACCGGCGAGGGCGGCCCCGGTTACAAGTACAAGGACGAGCTGCCCACCGACCTCGCGCCGGCCCCGAACGACCCCACCGGCCTGCGCCGCATCTACCCTCGCGGCACCTTGGCCATGGCCAACGCGGGCCCCGACACCAACGGCAGCCAGTTCTTCCTGGTCACGTCGGACTCCGTGCTGCGGCCGAACTACACGGTCTTCGGCCGGATCACCCCCGCCGGGCTGGCCACGCTCGACGCGGTGGCCGCGGGCGGCATCGCGCCGAACCCGGACAGCGAGGTCGACGGCCCGCCGGCGCTGACCACGGACATCGAGCGCGCCAAGCGCACCTGCTGACCGGGGTCAGGAGGCGGGTGCGGCGACCCGGATGTCGGCGTTCCAGTCGGTGAAGTGGTAGAGGGTGCGCTCGAAGACGTTGTCCTCCAACGTCTTCAGCACCTGCTCCACCCGCACCGGCAGGTCGCCCGGCCCCACCCACACGGTCGCGGACGCGGTGAAGCCGGACTCGTAGCCCGCCAGCAGCCGGGCGCGGCGGGTGCCGTCGGCGGTCCGCTCGGCCAGCAGCCGCAGGTCGAGCAGCAGGGCGTAGCGGTGCGTGGCGACGCCGTCGAGCTGCTCGTCGCCCTGCTCGACCAGCAGGCCGCCGGCGAGCGACCGCACGACCGACGCCGGGTCGACCTGGTCGGCCAGGCCGGCCACCGTCGTGTCCGCCGGCACGGGCGCGTGCTGGGTCAGGTCGAGCCTGGTCCACGCCCCGCCGCCGGTGCGCGCGTAGCCGGCGTCGGCCACCACGACGACCTCGGTGGTCGGGTCCTGCCGCAACGACAGCAACCGGCCCTCGGGGGCGCGCAGCAGGCCGCCCGCGAACCGCACGTCCCGGCCGGGCACGGCGTTCTCGGTCTCGAAGCGGACGGACCGCTGCTCGTCGGCGCGGGCGGCCAGCGAGGTGACCAGGGTGGCGCTGTCGGGCGCGACCGGGCCCAGGGTCGGCTTGGGCAGGGCGGTCCGCTCGGCGCACCCCGCCAGTGCCACGGCGGCCAGCAGCAACGCGACGACGGACCTGCGCATGACTCCCCCCACGGACGGTGAACACCGCCATCCTCCCCCACCCACCGCCGTTAAGGAGTACGAACCCCGAAAGTGCCTCGGCTACCGTCAGGGCATGCCCCACGTGCTCTCGATCAACGTCGGCTCCCGCGTCGAGTTCGACCAGGCCGCCCTCGGCCACACCGGCATCGGCAAGCGGCCCGCGCCGGGCCCCCTGGAGGTCCGCGCCCCCGGCCCGCGCGGCACCGGCGGCAGCGGCGTCGTCGGTGACCACATCTCGGACCTGCGCAGCCACGGTGGCGACGACCAGGCCGTTTACGCCTACGCGCGGGAAGAGCTGGACGAGTGGTCGGCGGAGCTGGGCCGCGACCTGCCGCCCGGGCTGTTCGGCGAGAACCTGACCACGGTGGGCCTGGACGTGTCCGGCGCGCGCCTCGGTGAGCGGTGGCGGATCGGTCGGCTGCTCCTCCAGGCGACCACCCCGCGCATCCCGTGCCGGACGTTCGCGGGCGTGATGGACGAGCGCGGGTGGGTCAAGACGTTCACCCGGCGCGCGCTGCCGGGCGCGTACTTCCGGGTGCTGGAACCGGGCACGATCACCGCGGGTGACGAGATCAGGGTCGAGCACCGGCCGGACCACGACGTGACCATGGCGCTCGCGTTCCGCGCGCTGACCCTGGAGCCCGAGCTGCTGCCCGGCCTGGCGGCGGCCGGCGACGACCTGACCGAGGAGCTGCGGCGCCGGGTCGAGCGGCGGGCGT
>NZ_JBFAAX010000360.1:0-5962 GCF_040639995.1 Actinosynnema sp. NPDC023658
CCCAGGCCTCCGCGCTGGAACGCGCGCAGTCGCTGATGAGCGTGAACGTCGCCACCCGCGCCGAGAAGGACGCCATCGCGGCCACGATCGGCCGGCCACTACGGCTACTGGGACGCGGGCGACGACGGTTCGGGAGGCAGTGGAGCGGATGGTCACCGCCACACCCGTGCGGCCAACGAGTTGACCCCGACCGAGTGGGACCCGGTGTCCAAGCAGCCGCTGTTCAAGATCAGCGCGGTGCGGGTGACCAAGCTCGCGGACGGCGCCGGTCCCGCGCCCGCGCCCACCACGACGGCGTCCGCGCCGCACGACGGGGCAACCGTGCCGCCGACCACGGGGGAGGACGACGTGAGGGAGGACGTGGGGGCCGCCGAGCCGCCGGCGCCACCGCCGACCCCGGACCGGACGCCGCACGTGCCGCACCTCGCGCAGAAGGGCTGAACCCGTGCACCTGGCCACTTACCTGGGGTTGCTGCACAGCTCGCTGACGACCCTCTCCGACGCCTTCCGCGAGGTCGCCCAGGGCCACGGCGACGAACCGGACGTGTGGCACACCTGCCGGGTGCTCGCCGCGCGGGTCGACCGGCAGGCCGAGGCGCTGGCGCCGGTCGTGGAGCGCTACGGCGAACACCGCGAGAACGAACCGGAACGGCTGCACGCCACCGGGCTGCAGTCCACCCGCGGCGGCCCGGTCGGCCTGCTGCGCGACCTCCAGGACCTCTACACGCTCGCGAGCCTGACCGACATCACGTGGACCGTGGTCGGTCAGGCCGCCCAGGGGTTGCGCGACCGCGAGCTGCTCGACGTCGTCGGCGCCTGCGAACAGGACACCGCGCGCCAGCTGACCTGGTTGCGCACCCGCATCAAGCAAGCCGCGCCGCAAGCGCTCATCGCGGCGAGCTGATCTCCCGGTGACCCGGTGCCGGGCGGCACCGGGCAGCGCTCAGTGGACGTCGGACCTGTGCCTGCGCGTCGGCGCTTCCGCCGAGGACAGCGCCGCGAGGGCGTGCTGCACCGACGGGTGGATCGCGACCATGGCGTCGACGGAGGTGATGGCGACGCTGCGCAGCACGCCGCGCCGGTTCGTCGCCACGACCACCACCGTGCCCTGGTCCTCACCCCGGGTGACCGCTTCCACCAGCAGCTGGATGGCGGTCGAGCCGAAGAGGCCCACCTCGGTCAGGTCCATGACCAGGTTGGCCGGCCGGTCGTGCAGCTGGGCCGCGACGGCATCCCGGATCGGTGTCGCGCAGGCCATGTCGATGTCACCGACCACCCCGATGACGGGAACACCGCCGCGGACGCTGGCCGTGACGGTGGTGGGCGGGATTGTCCAGGCGTTGTCGCCCATAGGCGAGCTCCTCGGTCGTGGTACAAGAACCGGCAACCGAGCTATTGCTCAACCCAATTGTCGCTCCGCGTAGCGGTTGGGGCGCGAACACTGCAACGGTACGGCGTCGTGGATGCGCGTGCAACCGACCGGTCGGTTAGGACGTGCCCGCGTCGCGCACACGGACCAAGGCGTTGCGCCCCGCGCAGGCGCTGGTCCGACCTGCGAGACGGTGCCCTTGACACCTTCGTGGTCCACCTCACACACTGACTCGGCCACGCGATGTTTGCGCAAACATGCATCGGTGCGTCGAAGCCTGCGTCGACGCACCGCCCGGGTACCGCGCGCCGCCCGCGAACTCCGTCGAGGAGATCAACGATGAACTCGTCGCCCACCCGCCGCCGACGTCCCGTCCGCGGCGTGGCGGCGTCCGACCGCGCCCCGCGCGTGCCCGGTCTGCCCCCGGACCGCGGCTGAGCCGAGCCGCGAACCGGACCCCCACCCGAAACAGGAGAGGCAATGACGCCAACCTGCTCACCCGGCACCGACCGCACCACCGGGAGCCGGGCATGAAGAGACTCCGGGCAGGCCTGCTGCTCGTGGCGACGACGCTGGTCACCTCGGTGCTGGTGCACCAGCCGGCGGCGGAGGCCGCGGGTCCGGCGCCGCACTACGTGATGACGGCGTTCACCAACAGCAGCGAGTCGAACATGTACGTCTACGACTCGGCCAACGCGACCAACTTCACCCTGGTCCGGGGCAACGCCTACACGCCGCCGTCGGGGCTGATCCGCGACCCGAGCGTCATCCGGCACACCGACGGCTACTACTACATCGTCTACACCACCGGTTGGACCGGCAACACGATCGGCTTCGCCCGCAGCGCGGACTACACGACGTGGACGTTCCTGCGCAACGTGACCGTGGGCCTGAACGGCTCGACCGGCAGCACGTGGGCACCGGAGTGGTTCCGCGACTCCGACGGCAGCGTGCACGTCATCTTCTCCGCCTCCACCACGGGCACCGGCGGCCAGTTCCGGCCCTACCGGATCACCGCGACCGACAGCACGCTGTCCGCCTGGACCTCGCCCGCACCGCTGGGCATCCCAGCCAACTACATCGACAGCTTCGTGGTCAAGGTCGGCGGCACGTACCACAACTTCCTCAAGAACGAGACGACCAAGTACGTCGAGCACGCCACCGCCACCTCGCTGAACGGCCCGTGGCAGTTCGTCGGCACCGGCAACTGGGCCGGTTGGGGCTCCGGCCTGGAGGGCCCGGCCCTGGTGCAGCTGCCGGACGGTCGCTGGCGGATCTACTTCGACCAGTACGGCAACCACCGCTACTACTACGCCGACAGCTCGAACCTGAGCACGTTCGGCGCGAAGGTGGAGCTGGCCGGGTTGTCCGGCACCGCACGGCACTTCACCGTGCTGCGGGAGAACTCCGGCGACAGCACCGCCGTCCCGACGGGCGCCCGGTCGCTGCGCTCCGGCAACGCCACCGACCGCTACGTGCGGCACCGGCACAACCTCGCCTACGTCGAGCCGGTCGGCACCGCGACCGACCGCAGCGACGCCACGTTCACCATCGGCGCCGGCCTGGCCAACGCCGCCTGCTACTCGTTCCAGTCGGTCAACTTCCCCGGCTACTACCTGCGGCACAACAACATGCGCCTGGTGCTCGCCCGTGACGACGGGTCGGCGGTGTTCCGCGGTGACGCCACGTTCTGCGGTCGGGCCGGGCTGGCGGGCGGCGGCACCACGTCGTTCGAGTCGTTCAACTTCCCCGGCCGCTACCTGCGGCACTACAACTACGAGATGCGGCTGGACCTGAGGACGGGCGACGCCACGTTCGCCGGTGACGCCTCGTTCACGGTCACCACGCCGCTGGCCTGACCCGTCGCCCGGAAGCGCCGGCGCCCGATTCGGCCCACGCGGGCCGCCGGCCGCTCTTCCCCGCGGTGGGCCGGACCAGGGAGTACCGATGTCCCGCTTGTCCCCGAGCCGATGGCGTGCGGCGCTCACCGCCGCGGTCGTCGGCGTGGCGGTCGTGCTGCTGCCCGGCGGCACGGCACAGGCCGCACCCGTCACCGTCGACGTGGGCGTGCAGTTCACCGACACCAGCGGCAACCTCGTGCAGGCGCACGGTGGTGGTGTCATCAAGGTCGGCAGCTACTACTACTGGTTCGGTGAGAACCGGTACGCGGACAACCTGTTCAAGGCCGTCTCGGTGTACCGGTCGACCGACCTGAAGACCTGGGAGTTCCGCAACAACGTCCTCACCCAGAACAGCCACGCGGAGCTGCGGACGTCCTGGGTGGAACGCCCGAAGGTCGTCTACAACGCCTCCACCGGCCAGTACGTCATGTGGATGCACTGGGAGAACGGCCAGAACTACGGCGAGGCCCGCGCGGCGGTCGCGTACTCCTCCACCGTGGACGGCAACTACACCTACCAGGGCAGCTTCCGCCCACTCGGGCAGCACATGTCGCGCGACATCACGTTGTTCAAGGACGACGACGGCACGGCGTACATGGTGTCGGCCGCGCGGGACAACTACGACCTGCACATCTACCGCCTCACCGCGGACTACCGCGGTGTCGCGCAGCTGGTCGGCAACCCGTGGCCGGGCGGGCACCGCGAGGCGCCCGCGGTGTTCAAGCGCAACGGGGTCTACTTCATGCTGACCTCCGCCGCGACGGGCTGGTCCCCGAACCAGGCGAAGTACGCCACCGCGACCAGCATGGCCGGCCCGTGGAGCGCCATGCAGAACGTCGGGGACTCCACCACGTACGGCTCGCAACCGGCGTACGTGCTGCCGATCCAGGGCACCCAGACGACGTCCTACCTGTACATGGGTGACCGGTGGGCGGGCGCCTGGAACGGCCCGGTGAACGACTCCAGCTACGTCTGGCTGCCGATCACCTTCCCGAGCAACACCTCGATGGGCCTGTCCAACGCCGGGCAGATCACCATCGACACGGCGACCGGCACGGTCGGGACGGTGGCCCAGACCTACAACCGGATCTCGGTGCGGCACTCCGGCAAGTGCCTCGACATCGCCAACGCCAGCGGGGCCGACGGCGCGGCGCTGATGCAGTACCCGTGCGGCAGCGGCACGAACCAGCAGTTCCGCCTGCAGTCGGCGGGCGGCAGCTACTACCAGGTGATCGCCCGGCACTCGAACAAGTGCCTGGACGTGAGCGACGCCAGCACCGCCGACGGCGCGGCCGTGGTGCAGTGGAGCTGCGGCTCCGGGCAGAACCAGCAGTGGTCGCTGGTGGACGCCGGGTCGGGCTACTCGCGACTGGTCGCGCGGCACTCCGGCAAGTGCCTCGACCTGCCCGGCAGCTCGCAGGACAACGTCCAGTTCAAGCAGTACGCGTGCAACGGCGGGCAGAACCAGCAGTTCCAGCTCACGCGCGTCTGAGCCGGACGGCGGGGGCGGGGCCGGTCGCGGGTGGGGCAGTTCGGGGAGCACCCCAGCGGGTACCCACGAGCATGAGCACCCCCGAGATCGACCCCGTCACCGCCGCCGAGATGGAGCGCGAACCCGACTTCGCGGACGAGCACGCCCGGCCGACCGCCGCCGACGAGCACGGCGGCACGGCCAACACCCGACCGGACGAGTCCACGCCCGAGGACGAGGGCGGCGCGGGCGGGATGGACCTGGGCGGGGCCGACGGCCGCCGTCCCTGACACCGCCCGTCCCGCGCGCCGCGCCCGAACCGGTCGGTAGCCCCCCGCCTGGACCCGTGACAACGCACCCGACCTGGGTGATCATGGTTGTTCCGCTCGTCCGTGGGGGTTGTTCGGATGCCTGATGACGCGTTGAGGCTGCACGGCAGGGACCCGGCGTTAGGCCTGGTGCGCGAGTTCGCGACCCGGCCGGAACCGAAGGGCTACCCGACCACCCGCCGCGCACCGATCCTGATCTTCACCGGCCCCAAGGGCTGCGGGAAGACCGCGCTGCTCGACGCCCTGGAGGGCAACCTGCGCGGCAAGTCGCCCTACGCGCGCATCGACTGCGGCGAGCTGAAGGCGACCACCGCGTGGGAAGTGCTCTCGCTGCTCGTGTTCGACCTCAACCGCAACGCCGCCGGCTACCGCTCCATCCCGTTCCCGCGGTTCGTCACCGCCCAGGTCGCGATCGCCACGCAGATCGACGCGCCGGGCCAGGCCGCCCGGCTGCGCATCCGGACGGCGCTGGAGAACGCCCGGCGGGTGGACCAGCTCCGCGCGTTCCTGGACAACCTGGCGCAGGACGTGGCCGGCGCGGTGCCGGTGGTGGGCGGTGTGCCGGGGGTGACGACGGCCGCCCGGTACGCGCCGAACCTGATCCTGGACGGCCTGGTCTCGTGGCGGCGCGGGCGTCGCGTCGTGCTGGGCGAGGGGCTGGAGTGGTACGGCGCGGGCAACCAGGCCTACGACGAGCTGGTGCGGCTGAACCTGCTCACCCGGGACGACGCGAGCGAGTCCGACCGCAAGGAGGCCACCGAGCTGCTGTGGGCGGCGTTCCTGGCCGACCTGCGGGCCGCGTTCGCCACCGGCCGCGGCGCGCGCACGTGGTCGGTGAACTGCGTGCTGCTGCTCGACGACATCGACTCCAAGCCCGGCCGGCTGCTGTACC
>NZ_JBFAAX010000361.1:0-1595 GCF_040639995.1 Actinosynnema sp. NPDC023658
CCGTCGTCGCCCACCCCAGGACCCGGCGTGCGTGGCTCGCCGTCCCGCTGCTCGCGCTGTCCGCGGCGTGCACCGGCGAGGTCCCCGATCAGCAGGCCGGTGGTGAGCCGGTCGACGGCGGCACGCTCACCTTCGCCGTCGACCGCGAGCCGAACTGCCTCGACCCGCACGTGAGCCCGGCCGAAGCGACCGCGCTGATCGGCCGGGGCGTGTTCGACTCGCTCGTGGCGCAGGACCCGGCGGGCGGGTTCCACCCCTGGCTGGCCCGGAGCTGGCAGGTGTCGGCGGACCTGCGGACCTACACCTTCGACCTGCGCGACGACGTGCGGTTCCACGACGGGACGCCGTTGGACGCGGCCGCGGTGAAGGCGAGCTTCGACCGGATCGCGGACCCGGCCACCAAGTCGCTGTACGCCGCGACGCTGCTCGGGCCGTACGAGGGGACGACGGTCGTCGACGCCGACACCGCCGAGGTCCGCTTCACCAAGCCGTTCGCGCCGTTCCTCCAGGCCGCGAGCACCACGTACCTCGGCATCGCCTCGCCCAAGGCGCTCACCGGGTTCGCCGGCTCCCTGTGCGACCACCTGGTCGGCTCCGGGCCGTTCACCTACGAGCGGCACGTGGCCCAGCAGGAGGTGGCGCTGCGCCGCAACCCCGACCACGCGTGGGCGGCGGAGGGGCAGCGCGCCGGTCCGGCCCGGCTGGAGCGGCTGGTGTTCCGGTTCGTGCCGGAGAGCACGACCCGGCTCGGCGGGCTGACCAGCGGCCAGGTCGACGCCGCCGCCGCGATCCCGGCCGAGTCGGTGGCGGGCGTGCGCGACGATCCCGCGTTGGAGTTCCACAGCACGCCGGTGCAAGGCGCGGCGGAAACCCTCTATCTGAACACCTCGCGAGCACCGTTCGACGACGTCCGGGTGCGCACCGCCGTGCAGCGCGGCATCGACGTGGACGGCCTCGTCCGGTCCGTCTACTTCGGACAGCGGGAGCGCGCGTGGAGCATCCTGTCGCCGTCCACCCCGTACTACGACCGCGGCACCGAGGGCACCTGGGGCCACGACCGGGCGTTGGCGGAGCGGTTGCTGGACGAGTCGGGCTGGACCGGGCGCGACGCCGAGGGCTACCGCACCAAGGCCGGCGCCCGGCTCGTGGCGCGGTGGCCGTACACGGAGTTGCAGGCGTCGACCGAGCGCCGGGGCACGCTCGCCCAGGCGATCCAGGCGCAGGCCAAGGAGCTCGGGATCGACGTGCAGCGCCCGGTCGTGCAGGCGGGTGACCTCTACCGGATGGTGGCGCTGGGCGTCTACGAGCTCACCGACACCAGCTGGACCAGGGCCGACCCGGACGTGCTGCGCGCGTTCCTGACCTCCGGCCAGGCACCGCCGGCCGGCCAGAACTACTCCCGCGTCCGGGATCCCGAGCTGGACTCCTGGCTCGGTGAGGCGGCGGCCACCGGCGACGAGGGCACCCGCCGGTCCCTCTACGCGCGGGCGCAGCAGCGGGCGGTGCGCGACGCGCTGGCCGTGCCGCTCTACGTGCCGGTGCAGGCCGTCGGCACGGCGCGGCCGGTGAGCGGGCTCGCGTTCGACCCGGCGGGC
>NZ_JBFAAX010000361.1:1605-2834 GCF_040639995.1 Actinosynnema sp. NPDC023658
CCACGTGGTGCTGGTGCTGGGCGGTGCGGCCACGCTGTCGTTCGCCGCGTTGCAGGTGATGCCGGGCGACCCGGCGCGGGTGCTGGTCGGCGGTGCGCCCGCCACGCCCGCGACGATGGCGGCGATCCGGCACGAGATGGGGCTGGACCTGCCGCTGCCGCTGCGCTTCCTGCGACACCTGGAGCGGTTGGCGCACTTCGACCTCGGCCGGTCCTACCAGTTGCAGAAGCCGGTCGCCCAGGTCGTCGGGGAGCAGCTGTGGCCGACCACGCAACTGGCGTTGGCGGCGTCGGCGCTGGCCATCTCGGTGACGCTGCTGGTGGTCACGACGACGGCGGGCCGCTCCCCCGCGGTCCGCGCGGTGTGCCAGGCGTTCGATCTGGTCGCCGCGTCCATGCCGACGTTCTGGACCGGCGTCCTGCTGCTGTCGGTGTTCTCCTTCGGCCTGCGCTGGTTGCCGGTGTCGGCCGCCCACCCGGCGGGGCTGGTGCTGCCCGCGGTCGCGCTGGCGCTGCCGGTCACCGGCGTGCTGAGCCAGGTGCTGCGCGAGGCGACCGAGGAGGTGCTGGTCCAGCCGTTCGTCACGACCGCGCGGACGCGGGGCCTCACCGAGTGGGCGGTGCGGACGCGGCACGTGCTGCGCCACACCCTCGTCCCGCTGGTCACCATGTCGGGTTGGACGCTGGGCACCCTGCTCGGCGGGGCGGTGATGGTGGAGACGGTGTTCGCCCGCCCCGGCCTCGGCCGGGTGACGCTGGCCGCGGTGAACGGCCGCGACTTCCCGGTGGTGACGGCGGTGGTGATGCTGTCGGCGCTGGTGTTCGTGGTCGTCAACCTGGTCACCGACGCCCTGTACCTGGTCGTCGACCCGCGGCTGCGCGGTGCGTGATGGGCTTCCTCCGCGTCCGCCTGCCTGGTCCGGACCTCCGGCGGCCCCGGGCCCGTCCGCGCGTGCGCGCTTCGGCGGTCGCGGGCGCGGTGCTCGGGCTGTTCGCGGTCGCGGCGGTGTGGCCCGAGCTGCTGACGTCGAGGTCGCCGGTCGAGGTGGACCTGACCGCGGTGCTGCGTCCGCCGGGTGCCGGGCACTGGCTGGGCACCGACCAGCTCGGCCGCGACGTGTGGGCCAGGATCGTGCACGGCGCCGGGCGTTCGCTGCTGGTCGGGCTGGGCGCGGCGGCGTCGGCGCTGGTGGTCGGGACGGCGCTCGGCGCGGTGGCGGCGCTGGGCGG
>NZ_JBFAAX010000361.1:2844-4025 GCF_040639995.1 Actinosynnema sp. NPDC023658
GGCGGCCGGGTGGCCGACCAGGTGGTGATGCGGGTGGTCGAGGTGCTGCTGTCGTTCCCCGGGCTGCTGCTGGCGCTGCTGGTGATCACGGTGTTCGGCGCGGGTCCGCTGGGCGCGTTGACGGCCATCGCGCTGGCCGAGGCTCCGCACCACACCCGGCTGGCCCGCGGCCAGTTGCTGGTGGTGCGCGGTGCGCCGTACGTGGAGGCGGCGGTGTCGTTGGGCCGGCGGCGCACGGCGGTCACGCTGGCGCACGTGCTGCCCAACGCCGTGGGTCCGGTGCTGTCGCTCGGCGCGGTCGGGGTCGGCACGGCGGTGATGATCAGCGCGGCGTTGAGCTTCCTGGGCCTGGGCGCGCAGGAACCCGCACCCGAGTGGGGTTCGATGCTGGCCGACGGGCGCGAGTTCGTGACGACCGCGTGGTGGCTGGCGGTGTTCCCGGGCGTGGCGGTGACGTTGGTCGTGGCGTCGTCCTCAGTGCTGGGGCGTCGGGCCCGCCGGACCGCCGGTCGGCTGCCGTGACCGGGCCGCTGGTGCAGGTGACCGACCTGGTGGTGCGCTTCCGCGCCGGGCGCGGGCGGTGGGTGGAGGCGGTGTCCGGCATCTCGCTGACCCTGGCGGCCGGCGAGTGCCTCGCGGTGGTGGGCCCGTCCGGCTCCGGCAAGAGCGCGGCGGCCCGCTCGCTGGTGGGACTGGCCGGGGCGGACGCGGTGGTCACCAGCAGTCGGATGGTGTTCGCCGGTCGGGAGTTGGGCGGTTTCCGGGAGTCCGAGTGGCGGTCGGTGCGCGGCCGGGAGATAGCGCTGATGCCGCAGGACGCGCTGGTGGCGCTGGACCCGTTGCGCCGGGTGGTCGACGAGGTGGCCGAACCGCTGCTGGCGCACCGGCTGGTGGACCGGGCGCGGGCCCGGTCCAGGGTGCGCGGTCTGCTGGCCGACGTGGGGCTGCCGGATCCGGACGGGTTCCTGCACCGCCTGCCGCACACGTTGTCGGGCGGCCAGCACCAGCGGGTGCTGATCGCGTCGACCGTGGCCGCGGACCCGCGGGTGATCATCGCTGACGAACCGACCACCGCCCTCGACGCCGGGGTGCAGGCGCAGGTGCTCGACCTGCTGGCGGCGCGCAAGGCCGCGGGCGCGGCGCTGCTGCTGATCAGCCACGACCTCGACGTGGTGGCGCGG
>NZ_JBFAAX010000361.1:4035-5873 GCF_040639995.1 Actinosynnema sp. NPDC023658
CGGCTGGCCGACCGGGTGGCCGTGATGAGCGCCGGTCGGATCGTCGAGCAGGCGAGCACCGCCCGGATCCTCGCCGGCCCCGCCCACCCCGTCACCCGGGCGCTGCTGGACGACGGCCCCTCCGCGCCGCGTCGACCGGTCCGCCCCGAGCGCCCGGTCCTGGAGCTGCGCGACGTCACCAAGACCTACCGGGGCACCGCGGACGGGCGGCCGGCGGTGTCGGGGGTGTCGTTCAGCGTGGGTCGGAGCGAGACCGTGGCGCTGGTGGGCGAGTCGGGGGCCGGGAAGACGACCACCGCACGCATCGCGCTGTGCCTGCTCCGACCGGACACCGGCGAGGTGCTGCTGGACGGCACGCGCTGGAGCGACCTGCCCGAACGCGCCAGGCGGCACCGGCGCAAGGAGGTGCAGCTGGTCCACCAGAGCCCGCTGGCGGCGTTCGACCCGCGGTGGACCGTGCGGCGGTTGCTCGCGGAGCCGTTGCGGGCGATCGGGGTGTCGGGCCGGGACGTCGGACGCGCCACGGCGGAGCTGCTCGACCAGGTCGGGCTGCCCGCGGCGCTGCTGTCCCGGCGTCCCCACGAGCTGTCCGGCGGCGAGCGGCAACGCGTCGCGATCGCCAGGGCGCTGGCCACCGGCCCCCGCGTCCTGGTCTGCGACGAGCCGGTGTCGGCGCTGGACGCGGTGGCCCGGACCCGCGTGCTGGACCTGCTGGACGAGCTGCGACGCCGACGCGGCCTCGCCCTGCTGCTGATCTCGCACGACCTGCGCGTGGTGCGGCGGATGAGCGACCGGGTGGTGGTGATGAGAGCCGGCCGGGTGGTGGAGGACGGCGAGTCGCACGGGCCGTTCGAGCGGCCGGCCGAACCCCACCCCCGGGAACCGGCCGAACTCCCCCGCCCACCCCGCTGACCACCCCCACCACCCGGCCACACGCCGGCACCCCCGGCACCGGGCACGGCCTCAGGCCACCGGCAGCACCCGTTGCAGCGCCACGTCCAGCGACAGCCCGGTCGCCGGGTACACCGGTGGGTCCAGCACCGGGTCGGCGGCGAGCACCGCCTCGTGCAGCCGGCGCATCGGCGGCGACGGCTCCAGACCCAGCTCGTCGGTCAGCACGCGCCGCAGCCGTCCGTAGACCGCGAGCGCCTGGGCCGGACGCCCCGAGCGGTACAGGGCGAGCATGAACTGGGCGTACAGGTTCTCGTGCATGGGGTGCCGCTCGACCAGCACGCTCAGCTCGCTCAGCAGCGCGTGGTGCCGCCCCAGCTTCAGGTCGGCCTCGATCCGCTGCTCCAACGCCGACAACCGGCTCTCCACCAGCCCGACCAGCCGGGCCCGCAGCACCGGCCCGGTGCGCACGTCGGCCAGCGCCGGTCCCCGCCACAGGTCCAGCGCCTGGGCGAACAACCGGGACGCCCGGTCGTGCTCGCCCTCGGCCATGCACCGGTTGGCCGCCCTGGTCAGCCGGGCGAACACGTCGATGTCCAGCTCGTCGACGTCGGCGGCGAACTCGTACCCGGCGTCCCTGGTCACCAAGCGCGCCGCCCGTCCTGTCGACCGACCCCCCCCGGCCGACAGGATCTTGCGGAGCTGCATGATGTAGGTCTGCAGGGTTTGCACCGCGCTGCTGGGCGGGTTGTACTCCCACAATTCTTCGATGAAGTCACCCACCGAGACCGTGCTGTTCGCGTTCATCAGCAGCAGGGCCAGGACCTGCCGCTGCTTCGGGGCCCGCGGCGTGCAGACCACCGTGCCGTCGGAAAGGTGCAGCGGACCGAGAACACCTATTTTCACAGCCACTCCCCGATTCTTCCCCCTCCAGTGGAGGTGCCGCC
>NZ_JBFAAX010000362.1:0-5864 GCF_040639995.1 Actinosynnema sp. NPDC023658
GTAGTCGTGCACCGCCCAGCGTAAAGCGGCCGCCGCATCCGCTTGGACGGTCCGGTCGCTGATGTACCTGGCCACACCGCTGCCGACCAGGGCTGCCAGAACAGCGGCAGCGGTTCCACGATCGGCAGTGTCCCCGGCTGCGGTCGCCCACTTGTGGGCCTCGTCGACCCTACCCGCCAGGATGTAGGTGGCGGCGAGATTGGCGAGAATCGTCGCGCGATGCGGCGAGCCGAGCACCCCGGCGTCGATGTGCGCATCCTCGAGAAGGGTCACTGCCTCTCGATAGTGTCCCTTCGCAACGGCCAGCAGAGCGACCTGGTTGCGTACCCTGACCGCGTCCTCGCCCGCCTCCGGCAGTCGCTCGAGCATCGCCTGCGCCAGGGCATCGGCCGCCTCGACCAAGTTCGACGCGGCCATGACGGCGGTGCAGCGCAGCAGCCTGGCCAGATGCCGGTGCGCCACCGACTCGTCGAGCGAGCGCGCCAGCGAAGCCGCCAGGGATTCGACCGCGGCTCTGTCCTCGGTCGAGGCGGACAGCTGTGCTTCCAGGCGATCCACGAGATCAGCGCTCACTGCTGCCCCTGCCCGATCGCCAGGTCGACGATGCCGCGCGTGACCCGCAGTCGCATCGCGGTCACCTCTTCGGGCGGCATGAGGCCCTGCTGCTGCCAGGCCGCGCCCTGCTTCAACAGAGCCGTGCTCCGGTCGAGGACATCGTGGAAAGCAGGCTCGGCGTTGGACTTGGACGGTGTGTCCAGCAGTTCGCCCAGAACATTGGACATGTCGAAGCAGTCGAACCTGGCCAGTACTTCCGCAGCAGTCGCCGCAAGCAGGACGTTCGAGGCACGGGTCGGGTCCTGTCGATCCGGGTACTGCTCGAACAGCACCCCAGCCAGAGTCCTCTCACTGCCCAGCACGCGCTCCACCGGACCTCCCGAGTACCCGGAGTAGTCCCCGAGCAGAGCCTCGGTCCGCAACTGAAGGGCTTTGAGCTGCGCCCCTCCCGCGCAGGTGTAGGTCATCGCCGGCTCGACCACCGCTCCCGTGAGAATCGGATCGGAAGGAGTCGGCCTGCTGGGCACCCGCCACGGATCGTCGGGTTGACAACGGTCGGCGCGCAACGGCGTCACCGGGGATGGCCCCAGCAGCACCACAACGGCCAAGTCGGCCTCGGGCAGCCGTTCGTGGACCCGCGCGGGCAGCTCGACACCGTCCGCGAAGGCCACGGCCAGTGCCGCGTCGTCCTCCTCTACCGAGCGCAGACAGTGCGCGGCGGTCACCACGAAACGACGCGTCAGGAAGAAAGCCGCCCCCAATGAGCGGGATGCATGCCGCAACTCGACCCAATAGTCCTGAGCTGCGGTCCGCGACTGCTGAACGGACAACTTGGCCTCACTCCGCTACACCCGTTCGACCGTGAGCGTCACCTCGAAGGACGCTTCCGCCGAGGCCCTGGTGAGGATCACACCGGCCTCGGCGCTCAACGTGATACCGAACGTCGCCTCGACCGACGTGACCTGCCAGCCGTTCCTCTCCTGCTCCGACTCCAGCGATGCCCGCACTACGTCCACCGCAGCGCGGATGCCGTCCTGGATCTCGTCCCTGCGGTCCTCCAACAGCGCGCTGCTGCGGTACTTGGCAGAGATCTGCCGACTACCGGCAGGGTCCAATTCCACGGTCTCGACCCTCACCGGAGCCTTCGGCGAATCGCTCATGGATCTGCAATCGCATCGACTCCTCGTCGCGTTACCAAACGAGAATTGATATATACCTGATGAATGGGGTCTGCCCAACGTTGGGCCAACGCGCCGAGCGGGTCCAGCGACTACGGCGCGGGCGCAGGTCGTGCGTAGCAGGCATGGTGATCTCCCGATGAGGACCGGTGGGTGCACTCCTCGCGCAGCTCGGGCAACTCCTCGCGCAAGGCGGCAAGGGCGTCTCGTTCCGCGCTTTCCACCCAGTGCTCCTCTCACTCAATACCGCGCGTCGAACACGCACGACTGCCGCGGAGCACGACTTCGACTTCGTGCCGTATCGAGGGCCGCTGGCGTGCAGTCAGCCCCCGATACGGCACATATCGCAGCGTCAGGCGACGTTGCTCCACACGCGGTGTGGCGCGCGGCCGGACAACCCAGGATGAGCCTGCGCACCTTCTACCGCCGCGTCCGCGAACAAGCCCGCTGGTGCCGCCCCGGCTCATCGCCAAAGGCGACGCCGACCACGACACCGTCTGCGCCGACATCCGCGCCCGCATCGCCGCACTGCCCGCCGGATCGGTCGTCCTGGCCGAGGACGAGACCCACCTCGATCTGCTCACCAGGGTCCGCGCCTGCTGGATGCCCACCGGACTGCGCCACCGCATCCTCACCCCCGGCACCAACATCCGCCGCACCGTGCACGGCGCGATCGACCTCGCCACCGGCACCTGGCACCACCACGTGTCGGTGAAGAACGTCTCGGTGGTGTTCTGCTACTTCCTCCAACAGTTGCTCGACGCCTACCCCGACGCCCTGTCGTGGCCGTGCTGTGAGACAACGGCACCACCGACGATGGCTCGCGAAGCACCCCCGCCTCATGGTGATCGAGGGCGCGAAGTACAGCCCGCAGGACAACCCCGTCGTACGGGTCTGGGCCAGCCTCAAACAGTGGATCGCCAACACCGCACCCGCCACCATGGCCGATCGCGTCCGACAGACCCACGCCGACCTCCGCAACAGCACCGACGAACAGATGCTCACCACCGCCGCACCTGGACCTCACCCTGGCTCCCCGAGGGTTACGGACAAGACGTCCTTCCAGGCGCTTAGCCGGTTTCGGGCCCGTCTGACCAGCACCGTTGAAGATCGTCGCGCGCACCTCGTCGGTGTTGATCTTCCCAGGTACTCCGATCGCCGTCTCGAATCCCTGACCTGCCCACCAACCAGCAACGCCGCGACCTGGTCACAGCCCTGTGGACCGCCTGCTGACCGGCCAGCCCGACGAACCGGTCAACCCGTTCCAAGCTGACCTCTAACACCTTCGAGCGGACCCCGGGGTATCGGCGCCGCCAGTGGGCCACGCCACGCGGCAAGGTTCAGACCTACACCGGCTACCATGACAGGGTCCGCAGCGAGCCGTCGCCTGGACCGCCCGACGTACGCATCTCCGCGTACAAAGGCATACTCACCCGATCGAGTATGAGAGGCTCCACACCACCCAGACCGGGCATGACAGTCCACCGAGCCGGCTCCGCCAAACTCGGGGTACGTCAGGCAATGTTCGGTTTCGCCAGTGTCAGGAGGCATGGTGACCCGATTCGTCGCCCCTGCCGGTGAGCGCGTCGAACTGGACGGCGAGGGATTCCTCTTCCATGACGAAGAACCGTGGTGGCAACCTCCGAAGCCAGTAATCCGTTCACTCGAAGACCTGGTTGCCAACGACGACAGTTACGTGTTACTGGCCGCTGGCGGCGCCGGAAAGACCACCGCCTTCAAATGGCTCTCGACGAGGGAATCGGACGCCCGGTACATCAACCTGGGTAGCCGTAGCAGGGGACAACAGGAACGCGAGGTGGCACAGGCCGTCGAGACGGGCGGTCCGGTCTACCTGGACGGGCTCGACCAGGCTGCGAACGCCGACCCGCAACTGTTCCCGTGGTTAGAAGAAGAATTGACCACTCCGGCGGCGCGCCGGATCCGGTGGAGGTTGGCCTGCCGGTCAGCCGCATGGAAGTCGTCGCTCTCCTCGAAGCTGCGGGAAGCCTTCCCCTCGTTCACCGACCTCACGCTTCTGCCCATGGATCGCGCCACGGCCTCCCGCGCGTTCGGAGCCGAGTTCGTCGACGCGATCGCCGAGGCGGGCATGGGACGGTTGTCGGCATCTCCCCGGCAGCTGAGCAGCACCGCGGCGTATTGGAACAAGACAGGCGAGTTGCCCGTAGGGCAGTTGGAAGCGATCGGCTACGAGATCGAAAAGTTCCTGGAGGAGACGGACGAACACCGCTCCCCCCGGCTCCCCGCCGAACGCGGGCTCCGCATCGCCAAACGCCTTGCCGCCTTCACCACCTTCGGTGGCGCGAACCTGTTCTCGACAGGTCCTACCGTCATCGACAGGGCGATCGCCGTCCATGCGCTGCCCGCCGCCCCTGAACCGGACGAACCAAGTTCGCCCATCGAACCGCATGACTACCGCGAGGTGTTGGACACCACCCTGTTCGAGGCGGGCCAGCCGGGAACGGTCCTGTTCCGGCACCAGCAGTACGAGGAGTACCTCGCGGCCTCGTACCTCGTCGACCGCAAGATCGCACCCACGCAGATGCCGGCGTTGCTCGGAGTCCACGCAAACGGCGCACTGCCCACGGCAAGGATCGGCATCACGGCGTGGCTCGCCGCGTTGAACCCCGAACTGGTCCAGGACCTGATCGCGGACAACGCGCTGCTACTCGCCTCGGCATCCTTGGAACTTGCCTCCGATTCCGTCAAGGCCGCGGTAGTAGCAGCGCTGCTCGAGGACGCCGCTAGAGATGAGCGGCGGCCAGCGTGGAGAGTCGACCTGCGTACGCTTTCCCACCCTGAACTCGCCGAGCAGCTCGAATTCCGACTCTCCCAAGGGGCGGCGACATCGGAAGAGGTGTGGTGGATCGCACGCCTAGCCGAAGCTGGCGGCTGCCGTCGACTGTCCCCCGCTCTCGCCGATCTGGCCCTCAACCCGATTTGGTTCCCCTACGCGCGCCGGGCAGCGATCGCTGCGGTCCGCGAACTCGACGACGAGAAGGCACTGCTTGCGCTGCGCGCCCTCCTGCAACGCGAGCAGGACGAGGACCCGGACAACGAGGTGCTGGCCGCTGTCGTCGACGCGCTGTATCCGCAGTTCGTGAGCACCGATGAACTGACCGGTGGCTTGCGTCCGGGTAAGTCTGTGTCGCTGGGTTCGTATCGCATCACTCTCCGGGATCTGGCCGACAAGATCCTTAGCGAGGATCTGCCGTCCTTTGCTCGCTGGCTGTCCGCACGGCCGGATGAGGACGAAATGTTGGACGACCTGACGATCGGTGTGATGCGGAGGATTTGGCCTCTTGCCGATGCAGACGATCCACGGAAAGCACTCGCTACACTGATCATCGCTGTCTCCCGCTCAGACGGGTGGCACAGCCAACGCTTTTCACAGACCGATATCCCATGGGCGGCGGAGGATTCCATCGACCGCCGAAGAGAACTCGCGCTGGCGGTCGCGGATCTGAGTGAGGACGATTGGTATATCGCAATCGTAAGCGGACTCCTCAGGACCAGCGACGTCCACTGGCTACTCGACACACTCGTCTCTCTGGGAGGCCGTGCTGCAACGACGTTGGGGAAGTGCTTGACCCAACTCCTGCACGCCCCGTCTGCGGACCTTGCAGAGCGGATCTTGACGCTACCCGAAACGCATCCCGCCTACGAGATCACTTCCTGGTGGCGCGAATCAAAAGCAGTCGACTCGCCTGACGTCGCAAGGACCAGGGAACGTGCTGCGGACAGGCACCGACATTCCCAGGCGCTGCTTGCAGCCGGAGATCGAATTCGGGACGAGCTCAATACACTCCTGTTGAACTTGAGCTCAGAGCCGGAACTGTGGTGGCAAGCCGCTCTTCTGCTCGGCAGAGAGGCGAATGGAAACTACTCACGAGGCACCGACCACGACTTCACCGCACAACCTGGCTGGACGATACTGACCGAGTCCCAACATCAACAGTTCTTGGAAGCGGGCATCCGCTACCTCCAAGTCCACGAACCCACCGTCACGACTTGGCGGGGCGCGAAGCGGATCTCGGAGAAGCCGCCGTCGTGGTCCGCGGAGTTCGACGACTGGGCCGGGCGGGCGCTGGTCGACGGCGACGTGGACGCGTT
>NZ_JBFAAX010000363.1:0-5860 GCF_040639995.1 Actinosynnema sp. NPDC023658
GACCGCGCCGGGCGCTCCGGGTGGCGCACCGCAGTACCAGCAGCCGCCCGGCACGTTCCAGCAGCCGGTGCGCAACTACCCGCCGCAGCCGCCGCAGCAGCAGCCGCCGCAGACGTTCCAGCAGCAGTCCCCGCCCCCGCCGCCGCCCGCGCGCCGCCCACCGGTGGACGACGACCCGGACGAGGGTGGCTCGATCTTCCGCAAGGACACGTGGTGACCCGGGGAGGAGGGACGTTCGGACGCCCCTCCTCCCCGGTCCGCTCCTAGGTGAGCCGGTAGGCCCGGATCACCGAGTGCTCGAACGTGTTGCCCCTGCTGTCGGAGCCCTTGGCGCGCAGCGAGGCGTAGCCGCCCGGCCTGCCGGCGTTGCGCACGAGCGCGGCCCCGCCCACGACGGGCACCGCCGACCACGTCCTGCCGTCGTCGAACGACACCTCGACCTCGACCCTGCGGACGCGGCCGTTGTCCGCGCCCTGCTGTTGTTCCACCTCCAGCGGGAGGCGCAGCAGGCGTCCGGCGGGCGTGCCGCCGTCGGCGTCGAGCCGGGGCGTGAACCGCACCACCGACATCGGCAGCCGGTGCAGCGGACCGGCCGGCGTGGTCTGCGAGCGGAACGTCCACGCGCCGGTGACCCGCGAGGTCAGGTCGGTGACGCGGGCGGCGCGGACGACGTCGACCTCCACCCGGTACCGGGCCTCGCCCGGCGGCACGGCGAACTGCCCGCCCGGCTCCGGCACCTCCCCGACCTCGACGCCGTCGCGGTAGAGGGCGGTGCGCGCGGACTCGTACCGCGAGCCGCCCAGGTGGTCGGCGGCGTCGTTGAACAACGGCACCTGCACCACGAGCTGGTCCTCGACCCGACCCAGGTAGTCGAACCCCGACGCCGGCAGACCCGGCCCGAACACCGGGAACGCGAACCGCTCCCGCCCGCGATCACCCGGGCGGTACTCGCGCTGGGGTGACGTGTAGTTCGCGATGAAGTCGGACTGCTCGTGGACCTGCAAGTACCGCCAGGTCCAGATCACCCCGTCGGTGTTCACCCGGTCGATCGCCGCGCCGCCCGGCCGCACCGGGAACAGCACCGCCCAGCCACCGGACCCCCTGGACGTGCTCGCGTTGCCGCCGAGGAGGAACTCGTCACCGGCCGGACCGGGTCCGAACGCCGACCGCACCTCGGCCAGCTCGCGCGCGGCGGGCGCGCGGACGAAACCGGTGGGCACCCGCCCCTGCCGGGCCCACGCGAACCGGTGGTGCACCGGGGTGTCGCCGTCCGGTGTGCCCTCGAACTGGGCCCCGATCACGACGTCGAGCTCGTCGGCGGGCAGCTCCGGGCCGACGTGGCCGACCGTCAGGCGCTCGGGCAACCCCCCGAGGAACGCCACGCCGAACCCGGCCCGGTGGCCGCCGGACCTGCGTTCCAGGTTGAAGTCACCGATGGCCGGCACCGCGCCGGGATCGGGCGGGGTGATCCGGACCGGCCCGGCGGTGCGGGCGTCGAGGGTGACGTGCGTGGTCGCGGTGACCGGCAGCGAGGGCTGGGCCAGCACGGCGAACCGGGCGTCCGCCTCGTCGCCGGTCAGGATCTGCGCGTAGACCAGGTACTCGCCCTTGGCCAGGCGGGTGGTGACGGTGTTGGCGGCGTTGTCGAGGAGGATGAACGCGTTGTTGTCCACACCCATCAGGACGGCGCTGTAGAACGTGGGCGCCCGGCCCTCGGCGTCCAGGAACGTCGTGGTGACGTCGTAGCTCTCGACACCGCGCTCCGCGCTGACCGGTGTGCGCACGGCGTCGCCCGCAACCACCGTGCCGGAGAACGCGCCGTCGACCGTGCCGACCCTGGTGTCGGCGGTGACGGCCACCGTCGCCTCCCCGCCCGCGGGCACCGTGACGGTGGTCGGGGTGACGGTGAACAGGCCGGTGGGTGCCGGTCCGCCGTCCGGGCCCCTGGCGTCGACGGACACCGGGAACGTCACCGGCGCGGTCCCGCTGTTGCGGTAGGTGACTTCCTCGGTGACCGGGGTGTCGTCCTCGTGCGGCCACGCCTGCGATCCCAGGGCCAGGCTCGGCGGGTCGGCGGTGACGGTGGTGGTGATGGCCCTGGCCAGGTCGACGCGGCCGGCGCCCTGGTCGAACGCGGTCAGCGCCGGGTTGCCCTTGGCCGACGCCATGAGGGCGGCCTTGATCCGCGCGCCGGTCCAGTCGGGGTGCTGCTGCGCGATCAACGCGGCGGCCCCCGCGACGTGCGGGGTGGCCATGGACGTGCCGGAGAGCGCCACGTGCGTGTCGTCCACCGGGGTGCCGATGCTGCCGGTGGCGGCCTTCGCCGCGACGATCCCGACGCCCGGTGCGGTGATGTCCGGCTTGACCGCGCCGTCCCCGACCCGCGGTCCGCGGCTGGAGAAGGACGCGATCCCGTCGTCCCGCTCGACCGCGCCGACGGTCAGCGCCGCGTCCGCGCTGCCCGGGGAGCCGACCGTGCCCGGCCGGCCCGAGTTGCCCGCGGCGATCACGAACAGCGCGCCGCTGCGGGCGGACAGCGTGTTCACGGCTTCTTCCAGCGGGTCGACCTCGGGCGAGTCGTAGCCGCCGAGGCTGAGGTTCACCACGTCCGCGCCCTGGTCGACGGCCCACTGCATCCCGTCGAGGATCGAGGACTCCGAGCAGCCGTAGAGGACGCACACCTTGCCGTCGAGGATCCGCGCGTCGGGCGCGACACCCCTGTACCTGCCGCCGCCACTGGCGATGGTCGAGGCGACGTGCGTGCCGTGGCCGTCGACGTCGGTGGCGTCGGGGTCGTCGGTGAAGTTCCGCTCCGCGACCTCCTTGCCCGCGAGGTCGGGGTGCGCGCCGTCGACCCCGCCGTCGAGGACGGCGACCTTGACGCCCTGCCCCGTGTAGCCGGCCTGCCACGCCGTCGGTGCGCCGATCTGCGCGGTGGACCGGTCCAGGCTCGGGTGGCGGATGCCGTCCAACCAGACCTTCTCCACACCGGGGTCGTCCACCAGCGAGTGGAACGCCGCGGCGGCCTCGGTCTTCACCGCCCGCACGGCGACCGCGTCGACGGCGGGCAGCTCACGGGTGACGTGCGCACCGGCGGCCCGCAGCGCGGCGCCGTCCCGCCGGGTGACGATCAGCGGCAGGGTGTCGCGCGCGGTGTCGTCGTAGCCGTCCTCGACCAGCCCGGTCACGTCGAACAGGCGCAGGTCGAGCCTGCCCCCGGCGACCGCGTCGAGCGCGTCGCGCGGGACGACGTGCAGCCGGCCGTCGCGGTGGAACGTCTGGAAGCCGACCCGTTCGCGACCGGGTCCGGGGCGGAACGAGCCGACCGCGGCACCGCTGAGCACGACCTGGTCGCCCGTGATGAGCGTGACGGTCGGCGCGTCGCCGGTGTGCCGGTCGGGCCGGGCGGGTCGATCCGGTGTCGCGGCGGCAGCCCCTGTCGCGGCGGCAACCCCCGTCGCGGCGACAACCCCCGTTGCCGTGCCCGCCACGAGCCCGGCCGCCAGGACGGCCGCTCCCCACCCGATCCCGCGCCTTCGTGATCTCGTCAACACAGATACCTCCCGAATCTGGTTGTCCGCGTGGTGTGAACGCGCAGTCGGAAGACGCCGCCGGCTCACGGTGCGGCGAAGAACCGGAACGGTCGAAGCCCCCCAACGACTTCGACGCTATCCACCCCTCAGGGTGAGGTCAGCCACTCATGGTGGGGAGTTCCGCCCTCGAACGGGCCAGCGGCCGTCACCGAACGTCGGACGCGGGGGAGAGGTGGCGGCCGCACGGGTGAACGCCCCTCGCCGCACGTGATCACTCAGTCGATCTTGCAAGCCCCGGTCGCGGTGGCGCCCCGGCTCAGCGGAACAGGCGGTTGCTCACCGGGCGGTGACCGAGCCGTCGGCGCCGACCGAGATCCCCGCCTGCGGTCCACCGGCGGGGCAGTCCGGACCGTTCGGGTGGGCCATCGCGGGCGTCACCACGACCCGGCTGTCCACGACCGCGGATCCGGACCGGTCCAGCAACCGCAAGGTCACCGTGACGGGCCTCGCGGGCAGCTCCGGCACGTCCGCGAACCCGTGCTTCCCCGTCGTCGGCTCGGAGCTCGCGCCGCACGAGTCGTCCGGGCCGGTGCCGGTGCAGGTCGTGCCGGCGATCCTGCTCGACGGGTTCAACGCCAGCGACGGGGTCGCGCAGGAGCCGTCCCAGCACACCTCGATCGAGCCGGACACCACCCCCGGGTGCGCGATGTCCACACCGACCCCGACCGGCGTGCCGATCGCCGTGCACGCCACGTCACCGCCCGCGCCGAACACCCCGCACCCCGTGGCCAGCAACAGCACGCTCAACGGCCAGACCTTCACTCCCCGCCTCCCCGGCGCCACCAACGCGACTTCTTCGGAGGCTCCTTCCGCCTCAACTCGCCCCGCTCGACGGCCCACTCCACGAACCGCGCGGCGTCCTCGCGGAACCGCGTGCCCACCTCCTTGGGGTGCGCGCTCGCGTAGGCGTCGAACAACGGCCGGAACCGCTCGCCCAGCTCGACCGCCACCTCGGGCCGCAGCATCTCCACGATCCCGCGCCGCTTGTTCAGCAACGCCCGCCGCTCCACCCGCAACCGCTGCTCGTCGAACCCCGCGGGCGGCGACCCGCCGGCCAACAACGCCCGCAACAGCTCGGCCTGCGCCGCACCCACCCGGTCGCGCTGCGGCTGCGTCACCCCACCACCGCCCGGATCGCGGCCAGCTCCGCGGCCAGTTCCGCGTCGGCCGGGTAGTCGTCGTCCCGTTCCAACAGGACACCCGGCGGGTCGACCCGGGAACACAGCTGGGAGAGCACGTCGAGCACCTCGGGCAACACCGCGTGGGCGTGCGTGTCGTGGTAGACGCCGTGGTGCTCCTCGCCGCCCGCGACGTGCACGTAGGCCAGGCGTTCCAGCGGGATCTCGTCCAGGAAGCGGGCCACGTCCGTGCCGAGGTTGCGGGCGTTGGCGTAGAGGTTGGCGACGTCGATCAGCAGGTGGCAGTCCGTGCGATCGACCAGCTCGGCCAGGAACTGCCCCTCGGTGAGTTCGCCGTCGGGCCATTCGAGGAGCGCCGCGACGTTCTCCAGGGCCAGCGGTACCGGCAGGTCCTGCTGCGCCGCTCTGACGTTGGCGACGAGCACGTCCAGCGCGTCGCGGGTGCGGGGGAGCGGCATGAGGTGCCCGGAGTCCAAACCGCCCGCGCGGACGAAGCAGACGTGGTCGGAGACCAGCGGGGCGTCCAGCGCTTCGGCCAGGGAGGCCAGGTGCGCGACCCTCTGGGGGTCGACCGGCTCCGCTCCGCCGAGCGACAGCGAGACGGCGTGCGGGAGCACCGGGACGTTGCGCTCGCGGAGCAGGAGGACGGACTCGGGCAGGTGCTCGACGTGCAGGTTCTCCGCGACCACCTCGACGAAGTCGACCCCCGGCAACTGTTCGACGGTGAGATCGATCTCCGCCCGCCAGCCGATGCCGACACCCAACTTGTCCACGTGCCACCCACCTTCCACTCCGTTGAGCTGCCGATCTTCGTTCCGGTGCCGGCCGGACACGATCGGGTGATCGTGGCAGATCGTCATCCAGAAAACGCCGTTATCCATCCGCTCGAACGTCGGTTAGAACAAATAAGGAGCCCCGCCAACCCACCCGACTCTGTCCCTCCACCCGCCACACCCGCCACCACCCCGCCGCCGCACCAACCCACCACCCCGCCGCCGCCCGAGCCATCACCGCCACCACGGCCATCGCCGCCCGCCCGACCACCGCACCTCCCGTCACCACCGTCCCCCGGCCGCCGCCCACCCGACCAACATCGCCACCCGGCCACCGCTCGACCCGGCCGCTGCC
>NZ_JBFAAX010000364.1:0-5857 GCF_040639995.1 Actinosynnema sp. NPDC023658
TCGCGGAAGCTGATGTGGGCGCTCATCAGGCCGCCACCCCGTTGAACTCGTTGGTGTAGAGGTCGGAGACGACCACCTGGTCCTTGCCGATCTCACCGCGTTCGGCCAGCCAGTCGACCCACAGGGAGAGCTCCCGGTCCTCGATCCGGCCGCCCTTGCCCGCCACGCCGTTGGACTTCCAGTACCTCAGCGCGGTCGGGTCCTCGTTGCGGCCGCGCTTGGTGAGGATGTCGACCTTGCGCGCCACGACCTCCTCGCGCGCGGTGGTGCGGCTCCACTCGATCGCCTTGGCCACGCCGGTGACGAACGTCCGCACGGTGCCCGGGTTGTCGTGCAGGAACCGCTCGGTGAACACGTAGGTGCCCGCCGTGAACGCGCCGAGCAGGTCGTGGTCGGAGAACAGCTTGCGCAGGCCGCCCTTCTCCAACGC
Source organism: Actinosynnema sp. NPDC023658 (assembly GCF_040639995.1). Taxonomy (NCBI): domain Bacteria; kingdom Bacillati; phylum Actinomycetota; class Actinomycetes; order Pseudonocardiales; family Pseudonocardiaceae; genus Actinosynnema; species Actinosynnema sp. NPDC023658. The sequence goes on from NZ_JBFAAX010000364.1 coordinate 431, forward strand.
CTTGTCCCTCAGGATCCCGCCGAGCACGCCGACCTCGATCTGCCCCTGCCGGACCGACTGCTCGGTGTTCACCGGGGGCACCGCGATCGGCTCGACCTTGGCGACCTCCTCGGGGGACACGCCGTTGCGCTTGAGGTAGATGCCGAGCATGGCCTCGTGGTGCGCGCCGAGGGTGTTCATGCCGACCTTCTTGCCGATCAGGTCGCGCGCCGACCTGATCGGGCTGTCCTCCAGCACGTAGAAACCGCTGTAGGCGAACTCGTCGGCGCCGTAGTAGCCGATCACCGACTTGATCGGCGCACCCGCGGCCTTGAGCTTGACGACCGCGCCGTTGAACGCGCCGCCGAAGTCGACCTGGCCGGTGGCGGCGGACTGGATGTCCTGCGGGCCGCTGGTCGTGTTGCCGACCCACTCCAACCGCACGTCGTCGAGGTAGCCGAGGTCGGCGGCCAGCTCGGGCAGGGTCACGTCACCCGCCCAACCCTGGTAGCGCAGCGTCTTCGTCTCACCGGCGCCGCCGGAGCCGATCGCGGTCGAGCAGCCGGTCGCGGCCGCGGTGAGCCCGAGGAGCGCGAGTCCGAGGAAGTTCCGTCGCGTGCTGATCACAACGAATCCTTTGCTGGGGGAAACTGGCAGGCCGGAAAACCGGGCGCGGCGCCCGGTGGGAATGCGGAAATGGGGGAGGGGGTTCAGCGACCGGCGCGACAGAGCGCGCCGGCTTGCCGTCGGAGGTCGACGTGCCGGCGCGACGCGAGGTTGGCGGCTTGGCTCACGCAGCCGAGCTTCACACCGGGGTCAGGGCTGGTCAACGCGTCGACCGGGCGTCCCACATCATGGAGTCGGCCGTCCGCGGAGCTGGACAACGGGCATTTCCTTCCCCCGTGCAAAAAAGTCCGGCCGGTGGTGTGGCGGAGCATTGTGTGTCAACCGCGTCCGGGTGTTGGGACGACTTATTTCCCCATCGCGCAATGTTGTGCCCGGTGCGTGCGGCGTCCGATCGTGGGGCGGAACCCGCTGCTCGACGAGAGGACACCGGCGATGACCGCACAGCTTTCCGACACGATCACCGTCCACAGACTGGGCGCGGGCATCGGCGCGCGGATCGACGGCGTCCGGCTGGGCGGCGACCTGCCCGAACGCGCCGTCGCCGCGGTCCGCGAAGCCCTCCTGACCCACAAGGTCGTGTTCTTCCGCGAGCAGCACCACCTGGACGACGCGGGGCAGCTCGCGTTCGCCCGGCTGCTCGGGGAGCCGACCCTGGCGCACCCCACGGTCAAGGGCTCCGAGAACGTCAACGTCCTGCCGATCGACTCCGACCACGGCAAGGCCAACAGCTGGCACACCGACGTCACGTTCGTCGACCGCGTGCCGGCGATCAGCGTCCTGCGCGCGATCGAGCTCCCGCCCTACGGCGGCAGCACGGTGTGGGCGAACACGGCCCGCGCGTACGACGAGCTGCCGCCCGCGTTGAAAGCGCTGGTCGACCGGCTGTGGGCGGTGCACACCAACCTCTACGACTACGCGGGCCACGTCGACTCGACCCGCATCGGCGGGGTGGACGTGAAGGAGGAGGCCTACCGCGAGGAGTTCCGGTCGCAGCGCTACGAGACCGAGCACCCGGTGGTCCGGGTGCACCCGGAGACCGGTGAGCGGGCGTTGCTGCTGGGCCACTTCGTCAAGCGGATCGTGGGCCTGACCAGCACCGAGTCGCAGGCGGTCTTCCAGCTGCTCCAGGACCGCGTGACCCGGCTGGAGAACACGGTGCGCTGGCAGTGGGCCGACGGCGACGTGGCGGTCTGGGACAACCGCGCCACCCAGCACTACGGCGTGGCCGACTACGACGACGCCCGCCGCCGCCTGCACCGCATCACCATCGCGGGCGACGTCCCGGTCAGCGTGGACGGCATCGCGAGTACCCCGATCACGGGCGACGCCACCCACTTCTCGGCGCTGTAGCGCCCTCGACGCTGGAGACCCGGGGATCAGCGAAACCCGGGAGTCAACGAGACCGTGGCACCACGCGTGCCGCGGTCTCTTTGACGTTGACCGTTCCGGCGGCCACGAGGTTGCCGCGATGTCCCGCACCGAAGCGGACGGCGTGCCGACCGCAGTGACGCGGCTCACCGAGCGGAGGCGTCGGGCACACCACCGGTGACGCCGTCGTGGACAGGACGTTCCCGGCCGACGACCTCCCGGAGCGCGCCACCACCTGCGCCGTCACACCTTTCGACGCCTGATGCCCTTGATCGATCCGGCGGAACGGCCGGCACCCGCGTGCGCCCGGTCGGGGGGAACCGACCTCGTGCCATCGGCGGTGCTGCGAAGCCCGTCGCCCGGACATCGTTTGCGGTGGGCCGCGACGGGGCACCTGAGGTTGTCCCGAGTACTCGACCGGAGGGTGTGGCGGTGTCGCTTCCTGTCAGTGGCGAGCTCCTGGCCGGCCGCTACGAGCTGGGCGCCACGCTGGGCGTCGGCGGCATGGCCGAGGTGCGCCGGGGGTGGGACACCCTCCTGCGGCGACCCGTCGCGATCAAGCTGTTCCACCCGTCCGAGGACGTCGACGCGAACAGGCGGATCGACAACGAGGCGCGGACGCTGGCCCAGCTGTCGCACCCCGGCCTGGTCTCCGTGTACGACGCCGGCGACAACGGCCAGACCGCGTTCGTCGTCCTGCGGCTGGTCGAGGGGCGCACGTTGCGCGTCCGGATCGCGGACGGCCCGCTGTCGGTGGCGGAGGTGCGGTCGCTGGGCGCGCAGCTGGCCGACGCGCTCGCCTACGTGCACGAGCGGGACGTGGTGCACCGCGACGTCAAGCCGTCCAACATCCTGCTCGACGTCGCCGGGACCCCCTACCTGGCCGACTTCGGCCTCGCCCACATGGCCGGCAGCACCCGGTTCACCCGCACCGACCAGGTGGTGGGCACCGCGGCCTACCTGTCACCGGAGCAGGTGCGCGGCGGCGACATCGGCCCGGCCACCGACGTGTACTCGCTCGGGCTGGTGCTGCTGGAGTGCCTGACCGGCAGGCGCGAGTACCAGGGCGGTGACATCGAGGCCGCGGTGGCCCGGCTGCACCGGCCACCGACCGTGCCCGACGACCTGCCCGCCGACCTCGTGCGCCTGCTGTCGTTGATGACCTCCCTGTCGACCCGCCGCCGCCCGACCGCCGAGGACTGCGCCCGCGTGCTGCGCACCGGGGAGCTGCCCGCCTTCTCCGACGACGATGACGACGAGCCGACCCTCGTGGCCGCGGCCCGGCCCCGCCGGGAGTGGCCGAAGAAGCCCCTCGCCGCCTCGGCCGCGGGGCTCCTGGGCGCCTTCGGGATCACCTGGGCGCTGCTGCCCGGTCCGACCCCGGCCACGTCCGCGCCCGTCGAGCCGACCCAGTCCGTCGTCCAGGACGCCGCCGGGCAGGGCACGACCGCGCAGCAGGAGACCGCCCAGGAAGCGACCGCCCGGGAAGCTGCCGCTCAGGAAGCGGCGGCCCAGGACGGGACCGCCCGGGGCACGGCGTCGTCACCCGAGGGGGGCAACCAGGCCGTGAAGGGAGCGGACAAGCCGGTGGTCGAGCAGCCGCAGCCCGCCGGACCCGGCGTCCAACCCGACCCGGCCCCGGCCAAGGACGACAAGGGCGGCGCGAAGGCGCCGGGCAAGGCGGCCAAGGGCAAGCCCTGACCCGGACCCACCCGCCAACCCCGGTGGAACCCCGTGGCGGTGATCCGCGTCGGTCCTGCGTGACGGCGGCGCGGACCCGGGGGAGTGATGGCGGAAGCGTTCGGGCCCTATCGGGTCGAGGAACTGCTGGGGCGCGGCGGCATGGGCGAGGTGCACCGGGCCCACGACACGGCGCACGACCGCGTGGTGGCGTTGAAGCGGCTGGCCCCCGTGCACGACGACGACGAGGAGTTCCGCGCCCGGTTCCGGCGTGAGTCGCGGATCGCGGCACGGCTGCGCGAGCCGCACGTCATCCCCATCCACGCCTACGGCGAGATCGACGGCCGGCTCTACCTGGACATGCGGCTGGTGGAGGGGCGCGACCTGGCGGCGGTGCTGGAGGGCGGTCCGCTGGACCCGGCGCGGGCGGTGCGGCTCGTCGCGCCCGGCGGGGTGAACGCCCGCCCGGTTGTCCCACCGTCCACCGGGTACTCCTCCGGACGTCGACCTGCTCGTCGTCGACATGAGGAGGGACGCGTGAGCTCGCACGTCGGGGACCATCAGCCCGATCCGCCGAACCCGCCGAACCTGCCGCCACCTGACCGAGTGACCCCTGATCGCGTGACAACAGGCCGGGCGTCGGATCCGTTGTCGCACGGGTCGCGGTCGTTCCGACCCACGTCCGGCGGCTGACCGTGCCGGACATCGGAGGGATGACCTGGGCGGTCACGATCGGCGTGGTCCTCGCGCTGCTCGCGGTGGACCTGGTGCTGGCGGTCGTGCGCCCCCACCGGGTGAAGATCCGTGAGGCGACCGCCTGGTCGGTGTTCTACGTGCTGTTCGCGCTGGGGTTCGGCGTGTGGTTCACCCTGCGGTACGGCGGTGACGCGGGCACGCAGTACTTCGTCGGCTACCTGGTGGAGAAGAGCCTGTCGGTCGACAACCTGTTCGTGTTCGTGATCATCATGTCGACGTTCGCCGTGCCCGAGGCGCACCAGCACAAGGTGCTGACGTTCGGCATCGTGCTGGCACTGGCCCTGCGGGCGGTGTTCATCGCGGTGGGCGCGACGCTGCTGGCGTTGTTCTCGTTCGTGTTCCTGCTGTTCGGGCTGCTGCTCCTGTACACGGCGGTGCAGCTGTTCCGGCACCGGGACGAGGACCCGGACGTCGAGGACAACCTCGTGGTCAGGACCGCCCGCCGGGTGCTGCCGATCACCGACGACTACGACCAGGGCAAGCTGTTCACCCGCGTCGAGGGCAGGAAGATGGCCACGCCGCTGTTCGTGGTGCTGCTGGCGATCGGCAGCATCGACGTGCTGTTCGCGCTGGACTCGATCCCCGCCGTCTTCGGCATCACGTCCGAGCCCTACGTGGTGTTCGCCGCCAACGCGTTCGCGCTGCTCGGCCTGCGCGCGTTGTTCTTCCTGGTCAAGGGGCTGCTGGACCGGCTGGTGTACCTGTCGACCGGGCTGTCGCTGATCCTGGCGTTCATCGGGGTCAAGCTGATCCTGCACTGGGCGCACGAGGACGTCGACCCGCGCGTGCCGGAGATCCCGATCCTGCTCAGCCTCGCCGTGATCCTCGTGGTGCTGGTGGTGGTGACCGTCGCGAGCCTGCTCAAGACCCGCCGCGACCCGTCGCTGAAGGCCCGTCCCGGCTCACTGCGCGCCCAACGCACCCAGGCACCCCGGACCGACCAACCAGACCCCTGACCCCGCGTGTACAAAGGCCGCGTGACCCCTGTACTACGTTCGGTACACCCGATTTGAAAGC
>NZ_JBFAAX010000365.1:0-5853 GCF_040639995.1 Actinosynnema sp. NPDC023658
CGTTGGACACGCGCGAGCTGAGCGTTTAACTCGGGTGCTCCGCGCGTAGGACTCTCGCGCTCCGGGCGTAGGACTCTCGCGAGAGTCCTACGCCCGGGGCGGGTCAGAGCGTGACGCCGGCGGCCTTGGCGCGTTCGGTGCGCAGGCGGGTCACGTCGGGCAGTTCGAGCGGGCCCGGCTTGGTGCCGGTGGCCCACTCGATCAGCAGGTCCGCGATCTGCGGGTTGCGCGGCAGCACGGGCCCGTGCAGGTACGTGCACAGGATCCGGCCCTGCACCGCGCCCTCCACCGAACCGTCGTTGCCGGTGCCCACCTTCACGTGCGCCAACGGGCGCGCGGACGGCCCCAGCACGGTCCGGCCCTGGTGGTTCTCGAACCCGGTCAGCAGGCCCTCGAACAGCCCGTCGGCGGGCGTGGCGATGACCTCACCGATGGCCCGGCTGCCACCCGCGTGCGAGGTCGAGTCGAGCAGCCCGAGACCGGGGTGGGTCACCTGGTCGGCCCGGGTGAACGACTCGCCGAAGATCTGGATGCCCGCGCACACGCCGAGGATCACCGCCCCGCGCGCCGCCGCCCGCTGCATGCCCGGGTGCTCGCGCAGGTGTCGCACGGCCAACGTCTGCGCCGTGTCCTCACCGCCGCCGACGACGTAGATGTCGCACGACTCCGGCACCGGCTCGCCGAACCGGATGTTGACGATCTCGGCGGAGATGCCCCGCCACGTCATCCGCTTCTCCAGCACGACGGCGTTGCCGAAATCGCCGTACGTGCCCAGCAGGTCGGGCAGCACGAGCGCGATCTGGACCTTGCTGGTGGTCACTGGGCGGCCCTCGCGTTCAGGTCGCGGAATGCGGTGTAGTTGGCGATCACCTCGACCGGACCGGGCGGCATGGCGTCGATCGCCAGCAGCGGGTCCGGCACGATCGTGTGCTCGACCTCGGCGTAGGTGAGCCGCACGGCCAGGTCGGTCGCCCGCTCGCCGGACGCGATCACCTGCCGGCCGCGCAGCCGCTCGAACGGCACGTCCCACAGCCACGACAGGTCGCGCCCGTCGGCCTCGTGCGCGTTGATCACCAGCACGGCGGGGTGGTCGGCCTCGCGAACCACGGTCAGCGTCTCGCTCCAGCCGGCCGGGTTCTTCGACAGCAGCAGCCGGGCGCGGTGCCCGGAGCGCTGGATCGTCCGGTACCGACCCGCCACGTTGGACACCGCGCGCAACCGCTGCACGGCCTCCTCCACGGGCACGCCGAGCGCCGCCGCGGCCGCCGCCGCCATCACCGCGTTGGCCTGGTTGAACTTGCCGGGCAGCCGCAGCGACAGCTCGACCTTCACGCCGTTCGGCGTGACCAGGTACCCGTCGCCGGTCACCCACTGGGGTCGCGGCCGGGCCAGGTCGCACCCGGTGCAGTGCCAGTGCTCGCCCTGCCACCGGATCGGGTCGCCGCAGCGCGGGCACGAGGCGGCGTCGTTGTGCCAGCCCGTGCCGGTGGCCACCCACACGACGTTGCCCGAGTCACGGGCCGCGGACGTCACCATGATGTCGTCGCAGTTGGCCACCACGACGCCGGTCACGGACGTCAGCGCGGTGCGCAGCGACCTCTCGATGGTGCGCACCTCACCGACCCGGTCGAGCTGGTCGCGGCTGAGGTTGAGCAGCACCGCCACGGCCGGCTCGGCGGCCCGCACGACCTCGGGGAAGTACCCCTCGTCGACCTCCAGCACCGCGTACGGCGCGTCGGGCTGCTTGGACAGCGCGGTGACGTGCCCGTCCGGCATGTTGGCGCCGCCGTGGTTGGTGGCGACCTCGCCCAGGAACGACACGGCTCGGCTGAGCATCATCGTGCTGGTGGTCTTGCCGTTGGTGCCGGTCACGAGCGCGACCGTGCGACCGGACGTCAAGTGCGCCAACGCCTGCGGGTCGAGTCGCAGCGCGACCCGGCCGCCGATCATGCCGCCCGCGCCGAGGCCCATCTTCTGCGACAGCTTGGAACTCATGTTGCCCAGTCGCACGGCCGCCGCGGTGCGCAGCGGCAGTCGGGCTGGGTCTGCACCTGGAGTGTTCGGCAACCGACTTCCTGCATCCGTCTGGGGAGGGAGATCCCCCGATGCTACCGGGGCCGGTGCTCCAGCTCCCGCAGGGTCCGGATCAGGTCCACCGTGCTGAGCTGGCACAACTGCGCCATGTACTCCAGCGCGGGCAGGTCGAGGTGCACCTCGGGCGGCTGGCCGGGCACGAGGTGGGCGAGCCTGCCCTGCGCCCAGCGGCGGAGCGGCATCAGCTGCGGTCGCGTGTCGGCGACGACCGTGGCCAGGTCGACCGAGAGGTGCCCGGCCGGCGCGTCACCGAAGACGCGCTCGTGGACCCGCGCCAGCACCTGGTGCGCGGGCACGCCCAGTGCGACGCAGATCTCCACCAACCGGACCACCGAGCACTGGCGGGTACCCAGTTCGTACGTCGCCAGCGTCTGCAGCGAGATGTCGCTCTGCAGCCGCCGGTTGAGCTCCTTGCGGGTCCACCCGCGCTGCTTGCGAAGGTTGCGGAGCTCATCACCGAGCACGCGCTGGTACGCCGCTGTGTCGATCTGCACCGTCGATCCTCCCGTCCACCGGAGTCCCGACAGACCCCTCGCAGATGGAAAGCGTGACAAGCCGATCGCTTACGCGGGATGCCCCGATTATCCCTCGATCGGGTTAATCGAGTAGTACGGAAAGTAGAGTTTCAGTGCTCCAAAGCCCTGGTGACGCCCGTTTCGCGCGGTCCGAGGAAGCGGGGGTCCGGCTTGGTGACGAGTCCGTCCCACATGGCCTTGCCCGCCGCGAACCCCTCGCGGACGTGTCCGTAGGCGGTGGTGGTCCACCACTCGGCGGACGTGTCGTGGCCCACGCCGAACGCCTCGATGCCCGCGGAGCGGCACAGCGCCACCGCGCGCGGCAGGTGGAACTCCTGGGTCACGACGGTCGCCCGCTCGACGCCGAAGATCCGCTTGGCCCGCGTGCAGGAGTCCCACGTGTCCAGGCCCGCGTAGTCGGCCACCACGACGTCCGCCGGCACGCCGTGCCCGACCAGGTAGTCGCGCATCGCGGTGGGCTCGTCGTACTCGGTGGTGCTGTTGTCGCCGCTGACCAGCAGCACGTGGACCTTGCCGTGCCGGTAGAGGTCGGCGGCCACGTCCAGCCGTCCGGCCAGGAACGCCGAGGGCGTGCCGTCCCCGGTCAGGCCCGCGCCGAGGACGAGCGCCACCGGCGCGTCGGGGACGTCGGCCGCGTCGTACCGGTAGGCCGCGCTGCTGGTCTGCACCCACACCCACGGCGTCGCCGCGAGCACGGCGAGCAGGCCGAGCGCGATCAGCACGCGCTTCCACCGCACCCGCGCGACGAAGCTCCTCACGATGTCCCCCCGATGTCGACCGTCAGTTGACGCAGCGCACCCCGTCCGCGGTGATGGGCGGCTCTTCGCTGGTGGACGACGTGCCCGGCTGCCGGCGCGCGCCGTCCAGGCCGACCACCGGGCCGCCGGCGAGGTTCTGCGCGCCGGGACCGGAGTAGTCGGCGCCGACGAACACGCGGACGTGACCGGCCGGGATGTTGTCGTCCTCCTCCAGCTCCAGCCCGCCCAGCGCCTCCGAGACGGCTTCCGCGCCCGCCTCGCCGCCCACGCCGTAGCGGGCGACCGAGACGTCGAGCGGCGAGGCGTTGTCCGTGCCGCCGTCCACGAACCGCTGGGCCACCAGCTCCTGGAGGACCCGGCCCGCCAGCCCAGGGGTGCCGGAGGCGTTGCGGACCTCGACGGTCACGGTGGCGTTGTCGACCGCGGGCCCGGTCGTCGTGGTGGTCGCGTTGGGGTCGGCGCCGAGGTTCTTGAAGAACTTCTTGACGTCACGCTCGTTGATCTCGACCGCCAGGCCGTCCTCGGCCGTCTCCAGCTCCGGGTTGCCGGTCGGGATCGTCTCGAACTCGAGGTTGCCGCCGGTCAGGTCCTTCATCTGGGTGGCGAACCGCAGCACGTCCCAGTCCTTGTCCAGCACGATGGACTTGGTCAGCGCCTCGATCAGGCTGCTGAGCTTGCCGGGGTCCGACAGCGTGCCCGCGGACAGGATCTGCTTGGCCAGGCCCGCCATGAACACCTGCTGGCGGACGATCCGGTCGAGGTCGCCGCGCAGCAGCCCGTACCGCTGCCGGACGAACGCCAGCGCCTCGCGGCCCTGGATCCGCTGCGGGCCGGCGGCGAAGCTCGCGCCCGACATGTCGTCGCGGGTGGCCTGGTTCAGGCACACGTCGACGCCGCCGACGGCCTTGGTGATCTCGTAGAACCCGACCAGGTTGATCTCGGCGTAGTGGTCGATGGTGACGCCGGTCAGGTTCTCGATGGTGTTGATCAGGTTCTTCGCCGCGCCGGTGCGCGACTCGACGTCCAGCCGGACCGGGTCGTCGACGCCCTCGCGCTCCAGTTGGGCGATGGCGTCGGTCTTGCCGTACCCGTACGCCGAGTTGATCTTGTGACGGCCCTTGTTCCCGGCGATCTGCACGTAGGAGTCGCGCGGGAACGACACCGCGATGGCCTTGCCGCCGTCGTTCGGCACGTGCATGAGGATCAGCGTGTCGGTGTTCAGGCCGCCGTCGTTCTCGTTGCCGGCGTGCAGCTCGTTGAGGATCTCCTGGGGCAGCGGGTTGCCCTTGGAGTCGGTGCGGCTGTCCATGCCGACCATCAGGATGTCGACCGAGCCGTCGGCGGGCTTCTCGCCGCCGCCCGCGTCGCTGATCACGTCCGTGGTGCTGATCTTGCTGAGCAGCGTGCTCAGGTTCGCCCACGCGTAGCCCGTGCCGAGCAGGACGGCGATCGAGTCCACCTGGTCGTCGCGGCGCACCGCGATCAGCGCGGGGAACAGGTCCGCGACACCGCAGGCCTGCCACTGGGGCGCCTGCTCGATCCGCTCCGCGATGGCGTCGGCCAGGCGTGCCGCGGCGTCCGCCCCCGGTTCGAGGTCTTCCAGGTAGTGGTACGCCGCCTCGCCCGGCACGAGCAGCCACCCCGAGGTGTCGACCTCGGGCAGTCTCGCCGAGTCGATCGGCGGCCAGGAGCGCCACACCGCGACCGGCACACCGCTGTCGTCGTCCGGCTCGACGAACTCGATCAGCTGCTGGGCGGTCAGGCTGTCCGGACGTCGGGCGATCATGTGGCCGGCGCCGCCCAGCAGGCCGCCGAGCTCGTGGAGGCGGGCGATCAGCCACCCCGGGAAGTCCCGCTCGTGCGCCAGCGCCTGCGCGAAGGCGTCGACGGCCTGGCGGTCGAAGGCGGTGGCGGAGCGGGGTGGGAGCGGTCGCGCGAACCTGCCGAAGTCCGGGTGCGAGGGACCGGTGAACGCGTCCGGGCCCTCCTCGCGGGGCTCTCCCGCGCCGAACCAGAGGCACGCCTCCTCGAACCGCGACCGCGCGTCCTCCGCCGAACCGTCCGAGGTCACCTCCTGGATCCGCCCGTGCAGGCCCACCAGGAACACCGACCGCGTCCCCAGGTCGTCCAGGTAGTCCTCCGGGTCGCCGTCGACGACCATCACGGGCGCGAAGACGCACCAGCCGCCCTGGAAGCGCTCGGCCGTCAGATCCTCGGTCGGGTAGTCCAGCCCTTCGGACCGGATCCGCTCCGACACCAGGGAAATCGCCCGCGCCGCGTTCATCCGCCCGTCCCTCCGCGCTGCACGCGGTCCCGTGCCGAACCGCGCACCCCGTCGACAACGTAGCGGACCGACCACGGTGCGTGTGCGGAAAAATCGGCTTGCGGCACCGCGTGCGCACGCCGCATCCTGACGGGATGCCGGAACCGGTGGGCGTCCTCGCGCGCGCCGTCACGTGGCGGCG
>NZ_JBFAAX010000366.1:0-5840 GCF_040639995.1 Actinosynnema sp. NPDC023658
CTTCCGGTTGGTGTCGCGCTGCTGCGGTAGAAAGAGGGTGATGCCCTGTGCGAAGCGCCAGGCGGCGTCGCACTCCGCACAGGTGGGACGGGCCGCCGTTGATCACGTCCAGCAGCAGGCGCACGGCGGCCGCGCCGCGTTCCGCGATCGGACGGCGGACCGCGGACAGGGCCGGCCGGACCAGGCGGCACAGGGCCGAGTCGTCCCAGGCGACCAGCGAGAGCTGGTCGGGCACCGTGAGGCCCAGCTCGTGAGCGACGCCGAGCGCCGACACGGCCATCACGTCGTTGTCGAACACCAGGGCCGTCGGGGCCGTGCCGCTGGTCAGCACGCGCCGGGTGACGCGGGCGGCGGCCTCGTCGGAGTAGTCGGCGTGGACGACCCGCGCCTCGCTCAGTCCCAACCGGGCGGCGGCCGTGGTGAACGCACGGGACCGCGTCTGCGTGTGCACGAACTTCGTCGGCCCCGCGACCCGGACGATCCGCCGGTGCCCGAGCGCCACCAGGTACTCCAGCACCTCCGCCACGGCCATCTCGTCGTCGGTCCACACGCACGGCAGGTCCGGCACGACGGGCTCGCCCAGCACGACCGCCGGCAACCGCAGCTCCTGCACCAGCTCCACCCGCGGGTCGTTCTGGACGAGGTCGACCAGCAGCACGCCGTCGACCCGCCGCTCGCCCCACCACCGCCGGTACGCCGCCAGCTCGGCCGCCGAGTTGTCCGTCACCTGGAGCAGCAACGACGTCGGCCCGCCCGCCAGCGCGCCCTGGATGCCGGAGATCAGCTGCATGAAGTAGGGCTCGACGCCGATCACCCGCGCGGGCCGGTCCACGACCAGCCCGATCGCGTTCGCCCGCCCGTCGCTCAACGACCGCGCGGCGCTGCTGGGCACCCAGCCGAGCCGGTCCGCGATGTCCATGATGCGGCGACGCGTGGGTTCCGAGACGCCCGGCCGGTTGTTCAGCGCGTAGGACACCGCGCCGGTGGACACGCCCGCGGCCTTGGCGATGTCCGAGATGGTCGGACGCTTACCTACCACCCGCGCCTCCTCGGTCGGTGATCATCGAGTCTAGACCGCTGTGTCGGCGGTCTCGCCCGGTAGGGTAATTAAGCGCTTAACGGATTCTGGGAAAGGGGACCGCCGTGCCCTGGTTCGACCTCTCCGAGCGGGAACTGGCGTCGTACCGGACCGCCACCGCCGAGCCGGACAACCTCGACCTCTGGTGGAAGTCCCGGCTGGAGGAAGCCCGCGCCGCCGCGCTGCCACCGGTGCTCACCCCCTACGCCGCGGACGCCTACGGGCCGCTCTCGGTGTGGGACGTCGAGTTCTCCGGGTACGGCGGCGACCGGGTGCGCGGCTGGTACATCCGGCCCGCCGGTTCCGGCGTCGAGTCGCTGCCGACCGTCGTCTGCTACATCGGCTACGGCGGCGGGCGCGGCCTGCCGTCGGAGCACGCCCTGCTGCCGTCCGTCGGCTACGCGGTGTTCGTGATGGACACCCGCGGCCAGGGCGGGCGGTGGACGCTCGGCGCCACCCCGGACTCCGGGTTCGCCGGCCCCGAGTACCCCGGCGTGATGACGCGCGGCATCGCCAGCCCGGAGACCTACTACGTGACGCGGCTGATGGTGGACGCGGCCCGCGCCGTGGAGGTGGCCGCCTCGCTGGACGGGGTGGACGAGTCGCGGATCGCGGTGTCGGGCGGCAGCCAGGGCGGCGGGTTGGCGCTGGCCGCCGCCGCGCTCAACGGCGAGGCGGTGAAGGTCTGCCACTCCGACGTGCCGTTCCTGTGCGACTTCCAGCGGGCCGTCACGATCACCGACGCGGAGCCGTACGCGGAGATCGCGAAGTTCCTGGCCCACCACGTCGAGCTGATCCCGACCGCGCTGGACTCGCTGCGGTACGTGGACGGCGCGTTGCTGGCCAAGCGGATCACGGCGACGTCGTTGCTGAGCGTCGGCCTGATGGACGAGGTGTGCCCACCGTCCACCGTGTACGCCGCGTACAACGAGATCACCGCGCCGAAGGAGATGGCGGTGTTCCCGTTCAGCGGGCACATGACGCCGCGGGTGCACGACGAGCGCAAGCTGCGGCACCTGCGCGCCCACCTGTGACGGAGCCGGTGTAAGGCGGGGCGTGAGGGGACCACCGCCATAGTCCCCTCACGCCCCTGCCCGGTCAGTGGACCCGGCGGCTCTCCGGGGGCCCCAGGTAGCTCGGCCTGAGGCCTCCCGTGTCCACGACCAGCTTCTGGACCACCACGGTGGGGTCGACCAGCCAGAACTTGAGCGTGTGCACGCCCGCGCTGAGCCGGTGGCCGGTGGCGGTCTTGTTGATGTTGTCCGAGGTGTTGCGCTCCCACTGCCGGTTCATCGCCGTGTCGTCCGCGCCGGTGGCGGCGGTGATGTCCACGACCTGCGGCGGCTGGTCGTCGAACGACACCGCGTACCGCAGGCCCGGCCCGGACAGCACCGGGTTGCGCGGCGACAGGTAGGCCCACACCGTGACCGGCCCGTCGGCCCGCACGGTCAGGTCGTACTCCAGCCTCGGCCCGTCCGGCTCACGGCTCGGCGCGGTCACCGGGAACGGCTCCACGCCCGCACCCGTGCGGCCGAGGCCGGGGATCCGCTTCCACCGCACGCCGTCGCCGTCCACGACCCGGGTCGCGTGCTCGGCCTCGATCGAGAGGTGACCGTTGGCCTCCACGAAGCCCTCCGGGTCGTCCAGGTCGTTCTCGACCACCGCCTGCACGGTCACCAGGGCGCCCGCGCCGGTGATGGTGACCGGGACGGTGGTGCGGCCCTTCGGCACGCGGTCCCAGTCGACGTCCAGGTGCACCCGCACCTGGTCGTCCACCGTGCCCTCGGTCCGGTCGGCGCGCAGCCACGACGCGCCCGTCGTGACCCAGTAGTCGAACGGGATCGCGCCCCGGTTGAACACCTCGACGTACTGGCCCGGCTGGGACTGGTGCGGGCTGAACGCGGGCAGCACCGGCGTGGACGTCGACGCGGGCCACCACTGGTCGGAGCCGTCGACCGCCACGCCCATCTCGGCCGCCTGCGGCAGCTCGACGCGCTTCACGGCCGGGAACACCTCGTCCGGCAGCACCACGTCGTCGCGCTCCGGCTGCTGCCACGACGCGATGGGCCCGTACCGGGCGACGTCGCCGTACCCGATCTTCGGCTGGGTCTGGAAGCCGTTCCACTTCCCGCCCGCCAGGACGGTGTTGTAGTACTCGGACATCGCCTGGTCGTCGGCGAACCGCGCCGCGGTGACGTCCGCGAGGTGGTTGGCCGACGCACGGCCCTGCGCCGCGTACCGCAGGTTGGTGAACTGGGCCAGGCGCAGCGCGTACAGGTTCGCCGTCGCCTTCACCGGGTAGTGCACCAGCTGGTGGTAGGCGTCCTGTGAGGACTCCGGCAGCGTGCCGCGGATCCGCTCGGCCTTCTCCGCCAGGCGTTCCCACCGCTCGGTGACGCGCTCGACCTCCCGGTAGTCGGTCAGGCTGAACGGGGACGCCTGGTCGTCGTAGGTCACCGCGGGGCCGTCGCCGGTCGCCCTGCGGTTGAGCAGCTCGGGCTTGCGGACGGACTGGAGCGTGCCGTACTCGTGCAGCACCTCGGCAATCGCACCGGCGTGGCGCGCGCCGAAGTTCTGCGCCGCGTAACGCTCCTGCCACTCCCCCAGCTCCTCCACGGGCCAGCGCGCGGGGTTCCACGCGTAGTCCAGGAAGAACTGGAGGGGCTGCTCGTTGCCCTTCACGTCACCCGCGTTGACGACCCACAGCCGGTCGATGCCGTACTCGTAGGACTGGTGGAGCTGGTCCCACACGTTGGGCAACGGGCTGGTGTCGACCCACTTGTAGCTGCGCCCGCCGCCGACGTAGTCGAAGTGGTAGTAGAGGCCGTACCCACCGGGGCGCGGCTCCGCGTCCCGCGCGGGCAGCTTGCGCATGTTGCCCCAGTTGTCGTCGCAGAACACGACGGTCACGTCCTCGGGCGGGCGCAGGCCCTGGTCCCAGTAGCGCTGGACCTCCTTGTAGAGGGTCTGCACCTGCGGCACGTCCGCCATCCCCGCGCGGGCCAGGATCTCCCGTTGGGAGCCCAGGATCTCGCGCATCAGCTCGATGCCGTCGCCGTCGGGCAGTTCCGCGTCCCCGTTGCCGCGCATGCCGAGGGTGACCACGCCCTCGAAGCCCTCGTCCTTCATGCGCTGGACGCCGTCGGTCCAGTACCGCTCGACCGCCTCGCGGTTGCGGCGGAAGCTCCACTCGCCGTTGCCGCCGTACGGGTCGCCCGCGCCCGCCTCGGCGTGCCGGTTCCACTCCTCGATGCCGCGCATCATCGGGGCCTCGTGCGAGGTGCCGATGACGATTCCGTACTCCTCGGCGGTCGCGTGGTTGAGCGGGTCGTCCTCGGCGAACGCCCGACCCCACACCGCGGGCCACAGGTAGTTGGCCTTGAGCCGGAGCGCGGTCTCGAAGACCTTGGCGTAGAACCGGTGGCCGAAGCCGCCCGGGTACCCCGGCGCCCGGCCCTCCCCGAAGTGCTTCGGGGCCCAGGTGCCCAGGGCCGGGTTCTCGTCGTTGACGAAGAAGCCGCGGTACTTCACGGCGGGTGTGCCCTGCCCGTGCCTGCCCGGCAGCACGTGCAGCTCGGTGCGGTGGGCCGGGGGGACGTCGGCCCACCACCACCAAGGCGACACACCTATCTCCCTCGACACGTCGTACGCGCCGAAGATCGTGCCCCGCTGGTCGCTGCCCGCGATGACGAACGCGCGCCCCACGCCCGGCACCGGGTTCCTCACCACCTGCTGCAGCGAGGTCTCCCACCTGCCCTCGATGGAGGACACGTCGAGCTCGCCGCGCTCTACCAGGCCGTCGATCACCGCGCTGCGGCCGAGCGTGCCGACGAGCACGACGTCGCCGCCCGCGTCGGCCACCGCCCGATCGCCTACGCCGACCACGACCCGGGGCCGCACGCCGGTGACGCGTTCGAGGTCGTCGCGCAGGTCACCGACGACCCGCACCACACCGGGGTGGTCGGCGTCGTCGACCACCAGGGTGGCGACCTCGCCCCGGGACGCCAACCGCAAGCGACCCCGACCGGGTCGGTCGACGACGTACCCCTCGACCCGGGTGGGGCCGTCGGGGGGCGTGGCCGACGCCGGCGTCGCGGGCGCGGGGAGCGCCGACGGCACCGGCAGGGGCACCAACCTCATGGTCACCTCATCGTGACGTGGTGGACACCGGGGTCACCAGCACGCGGTCGTGGCCGACCACGCGCGGCTCGCCGGTGAGGCGCACCGAGCGCTCCCAGCGGATGTCCTCGCTCGAACAGCCGACCTGGACCACGACCTCGCCGGTCTCGACGACGCGCTTCCCGTCGCGGCCGGTGAACGACGTGCGGTCGGCGTGCAGCCGGAACGACACCTCGGTGGCCTGGCCGGGCTCCAGGTCGACCCGGGCGAAGCCGACGAGCTGGCGCACCGGGCGGGTCACGCTCGCGACCGGGTCGTGCAGGTAGAGCTGCACGACCTCGGCGCCGGGCCGGTCACCGGTGTTGCGCACCAGGCACGACACCTCGACCTCGCCGTCGGACGGGAACTCCTCCCCCGCCGCGAAGTCGGACAGCTCGAACGTCGTGTACGACAGGCCGTGCCCGAACGGGTAGGCGGGCGACGGGTCGACCGAGCTGACCCCGCCCTTGGCGCCCAGCGGCGGGTGCAGGTAGGTGGTCGGCTGGCCGCCGGAGCCCCGCGGCACCTGCACCGGCAGCTTGCCGGACGGGTTGACGCGACCGCTGAGCACGCCCGCGACCGCGCCCGCGCCCTCTTCGCCGGG
>NZ_JBFAAX010000367.1:0-5815 GCF_040639995.1 Actinosynnema sp. NPDC023658
GTCCCGCCCCGCGCGCGTGGTCACGACCCACCAACTGGCCGCGCGGACCCCGGTCAGCGCCCCGTGGATCGCGGAACGCCCCGGCATCCGTCCGCGGCGGTACGCCGCGCGGCTGCGCGCGCACGCGTTCGCCCACCGCAGGTCGGTGCTCGACGTCGCCCGTGACGTGCTGGCGCGGCGCCTGCCCCTGGACCGGCTCGCGGACTGACCCGCCACCGAGCACCGCGCCTCGGCCAGGCCGTATGCGCCGGGGTGCCAGGGGTCCAGGACCAGATCGCCGCCGTGCTGAGCGGGATCACGGCGGAGTTGGTCGACGGCCAGGACATCGACACGGTGCTGCGCATGATCACCGCCGCCTGCGCCCGGCTGCTCGGGGCCGCGGCCACCGGCGTGATGCTGGTCGACCCGCGGGGCGGGATCGAGGTCGTGTCCGCCTCCGACGAGCAGGCGCGGTTCGTCGAGCTGCTGCAGTCGCAGATCGACGAGGGGCCGTGCGTGGACTGCATCCGGGGCGACGCCCTGGTCAGCGCCGTCGACCTGGACGGGGAACCGGTGCGCTGGCCCGCGTTCACCTCCGCCGCCTCCACCGCCGGGTACCGGGCCGTCCACGCCATCCCCATGCGCCTCAACGGGCGTGCGGTCGGCGGGCTGAACATCCTCTGCACCAGGACCGCGCCCTGGGAGCCGTGGCAGGAGCAACTGGCCCGCGCCTTGGCCGACCTGACCGTCCTCGAGCCGGCGCAGGAAGGCGACTCGCGGCGCGTCGACCGGCTGGTCGAGCAGACGTTGACCGCGATGAACGACCGGGTCCGGATCGCCCACGCGATCGGCCTGGTCGCGGGCGCGCTCGACCTCGACACCGACCGGGCCCGCGCGTTGATCCAGGACCACGCCGTCGCCCGTCGCACCCCGGTGCGCGACGTCACCGGGGCGCTGATCGACGGCTCCCTCGACCCGGCCGCGCTCGCCTCGACGGCGGGCGAGTGCTCGGAGCGCTAGCACTCCCCCGACGTCACCGGCACGACCTCAGGCGTGGCCGTTCACGACCGACCGACGTGCCGGGGTGCCGAGCCAGCCACCGCCCCAGTCCGGGTCGGCACGGCCCTCGGCCGCCGCGTCCACGATCGCCGCCATCCGCGCGGCCTCCACCGTGCACTGGGCGTCGTCGTACCGGGCGGAGAAGCGCTCGTCGGCCGACGTCGGATCACCGCCGCCGACCCCGCCCCGCACGATGCCGACCGCCTCGTACAGCTCGGCACGCCGGACCACGTCCTCCGCCACCCGCCGTGCGGCAGCGCCCTGCTCCGCGGCTGGGTGACCTGCGGGGGACGGCATGACACCACCCTGCTCCTACCGCGGGGAAAGCGCCACACACCGAGCTGTCGGGAGTCAGCCCCCCGCGGGGTCGAGCACGCAGCCGGGGTCGGGCGCGTCCTCGGACAGCGGGCTGCCCGCGGGCAGCGCGTACAGCACTTCCAGCACGAGCGGCGTGGTGCCGAGGTTGCGGCCGATGTGCACGTTGTCCGGCCCGAAGTCCTCGGTGAAGAACCGGCCGGTGGTGTAGACGCCGTCCAGCGAGCAGTCCGACTTGTTGTGCGTCAGCGTCCCGGCCTTGACGTAGGCGCGCAGCGGGCCGTCGTGGAAGTGCCAGCCCGTGTACCCGCCGGGCTGGATGGTGACCTCCCGCAGCGTGTAGTCCGTGTCGCCCACGGTCCGCTGCAACAGGATCGTGCCGGTCACCCCGGAGCCGGGTGTCGCGGCGGCGGTCGCCGGGACCAACCCCACGACGACGGCGGCCACGCCGAGCACGGCGGCCAACTGGCGCATCGAGCACCTCTCGGAACGATCGGTGGGCGGTCGAGCGCGATCCCGCGACCGGGCCCATGGGGTCGGGTACAGCTTCGGCGCGCGTGGTGGACTCGTCAACCGCAAGGGGCACCGGCACTGCGGACCCCCGGGAACGAGGTCAGTCGCGCGCCGCTTCCTCCGGCTCGGGGAGCGCGGACCTGGTGTCCATCGCCTTGAGCGGGGACAGCAGGCAGGCGACGAACACGGCCAGCTGGATCGCCGCCGCCACGAGGAACAGGGTGCGGGTGGTGTCCTCGCCGGTCACCAGGACGCTGCCCAGCAGCGTGCCCACGGGGATCGTGGCGTACGCGACCGCCCGGCCCACGGCCGCCACCCGGCCGATGCTCGCGGACGGCACGAGGCGCTGCCTGCCGGTGAACCAGGTGACCACGATGACGGAGGTCGCGACCCCCTCCACGGCCCACCCCACGACCACGCCCAGCCACGTGGGCACGACGACGGGGACCAGCATGGCCGCACCGGACAACCCCATGCCCCACGACAGCAGCAGCCCGGTGTGGAAGCGGTCCAGGAGCTTCGGGGCCAGCACGGCGCCGAGGACGGCACCGAGGCCCTGCGCGCCGAAGACCACGCCGAGCGCGATGCTCGGCAGGTCCATGACGTTGAGCACGAGGTAGAACAAGCTGCCCTCGACGACGAACGCGGCCAGGTTCGCCACCGCCATCAGCACGGTCCCGGCCAGCACCGGTCGGGTCGCCCACAGCGTGCGCAGGCCGGCGACGAAGTCCCGGCCCATCCCCCGGACCGTGGTGGTCCCCTCACCGGCGGCGGGTTCGGGCCGCCGGTAGGCGATGGTGAACACCAGGCCGGCCGAGACGAAGAACGTGGCGGCGTTGACCAGCGTGGCGGTGGACGCGCCCATCGCCGCGATCAGCACCGTGCCGACGACCGGGCCGGTGAACCCGAGGATGCTCTCCACCGTCTGCGTCCACGAGTTGACGTTGGCGAGCCGGTCGGCCGCCACCACGTCGACCAGGAAGCCCTGGAACGCCGGGAAGTAGAACGGCCGGACGCACGCGAGCAGGAACGCGCAGGCGTACAGCAGCGGCAGGGACGGCTCGTCCATCAGCGTGATCGCCGCGACCCCGAGCGCGAAGACGCAGGAGATCGTGTCGCACACGACGAGGATCACCCGCCGGTCCGCCCGGTCGGCCACCACGCCGGACACCAGGCCGATCGCGATGTACGGCACGAACTCCAGGACGTAGGCGATGGCCGTGGACACGGCCGAGCCGGTCACCTGGAGCACGAGCATCGGCACGGCGAGCCGGTACACCCAGTCACCGACGGTCGAGACGAGGAACGCCAGTCGCAGCGCTGCGCCCGGTGGAACGGTGGTCACGTGACGGCTCCAGTGGTGCTTCGGCGGACCGGTCAGAACGGGAGGCGCAGGTCGTCGGACTCCAGCCACCGCATTGACTCGGCGGGCTGCGTCGACCCGCACACCGCGCAGTCCGGCAACCGCTTCCAGGACTCGAACTCCTCCAGCCGCGGGTCGTGGAACGACAGGCCCAGCATCCGGCCGATCGACAGCGGCGGGCTGACGCGGCTGGTGAAGCGGACCATCTCGCCCACCATCAGGCTCGCGTCCATGGCGACCAGGCCGTTGAACGCCGCCGTGTCCTCGCCGAACGCACCGCCCTCGCGGTCGATGTCGTCCAGGACGCCCTGCACCATCCGTGAGGTGGGGTCGTTGTCCTGGACCGACCGGTACCAGCACTCCAGGCAGCCGCTGAGGCCCGGCACCACGCTGTAGTGGAACGCCCGCTGGGTGTCCACGCCGCCGCCGATGAGCACCGTGCCCGCGCGGACGCAGCCCTCGTTGAGCCAGTGCATGACGTGCACCTTCGGCCGGTCGACCACGGCGATCACCACGTCGCGGTCGTGCACCGCCTCGTAGACGTCGTCGGCGGAGGTGAGCTTCTTCTGGATGGTGCTCACCCGCACGTTGCTGTTGAGGGCCCTGGCCCGTTCGGCGGCGACCTCGACCTTGACCCGGCCGACGTCCGGCTCGCCGTAGATGATCTGGCGGTTGAAGTTGGAGACCTCGATCCGGTCGAAGTCGAGGATGCGGATGTCCTCGAAGCCGATGGCGACGAGGTCGATGAACACGTGCGACCCGATCCCGCCGACGCCGAGCACGCCGACCTTGGCGTCCCTGATGCGGCGCTGGAAGTCGTACTTCGACCGCGACAGCGAGGCGTAGGTCTCGAAGAAGCCGAGGTTGTTGGACCAGCGCTCGCGGTGGTCGGCGGTGAAGTCGCCACCCTCGTCGGTGGCGTCCTGGACGAGCCCGCTCTCGTCGAGCGCGGCCAGCGCGTCGTCGACGTCCGCGCGCGTCACGTCCGGGAACCGGGCCGCGAGGTCGTGGTGCACCCGGTCGGGCTCCCGCGTGCCGTCCAGCAGCTCCAGCAGCGCCTGCACGCGGCCGTCGGTCTCTTCCAGCGACGTCAGCTCGCCGCCCATGCGGAAATGTACGCCGCCGTCCGCCACGAAATAGGGAATGCTGACCTTGAGCGCGGGACGCGGCATGGCGAACGCCTTCCTGTGTGCATTTCGCAGACTTTGTCGCAGCGATTCTCCCGGCGATTCACCCGCCGGACGACCGACGGGCCGTGGGGGCGCGAAAACGCACCCCCACAGCCTCACGGCACTGATCAGCCCTTGCTCGCGCCGGCCGCCGTGCTGTACTTCTTCGTCGACTTCTTGATCATCCGAATCACCACCAATCGCGATGTTCAAAGTGACGAGTCAGAAACTAGCACGCGAATACCGACGGACAAGTGACGTCACCCGCCTGCCGTACCGCCGCCATTTCTTCAGCGATGGATGCAATTCGCCCGCACTACGAATAGCCGCCCGGTCGAGCCGCCCACCCGCGGTCACGGACGGTGATTGAGCCGGTCGTCGAAGAAGGTCAACACATCCGCGAAGTAGGCCAGTCGGCCGCTCCGGTCGCGTTCGCCGTGCCCGCCGCGCAGGTCCCGGCGGAGCAGCACGGGTGCGCCGGACGCCGTCGCGCCCTGCACGGCGGCGCACATCTTGCGGGAGTGGGCGGAATCCACCCGGGTGTCCTGTTCGAAGGTGGCGAACAGTACCGCCGGGTAATCAACCGAGTTCCGCAGCCGGTGGTACGGCGAATAACCCAGCAGCCAGCCGAGTTCGTCCGGATTGTTCCGGGAACCGAACTCCTCCACCCACTGCGGACCCAGGCCGGTCAGTTCGTAGCGCGCCATGTCGAGCGGCGCCGCGGCGCAGGCGACCGCCGCGAACAGGTCCGGCCGTCGGACCATCGCGGCCGCCACCAGAAGGCCGCCGGCGCTCTGGCCGAACGCGCCCAGTGCGTCCGGCGCGGCGTGCCCGGAAGCCACCAGGTGCTCGGCGGCGGACACGAAGTCGGTGATCCCCCGCTGCTTGTGCTCGCGCGCGCCCGCCCAGTGCCACTCCTCGCCGTGCTCGCCGCCCCCGCGGCCGCACGCCACGGCGAACAACCCGCCCCGCCGCGCCCACGCCAGGGCCGCCGCGTAGTAGTCGGGCACCTGCGAGATCCCGAAGGCGCCGTAGCCCTGGAGCACTGTGGGTAGAGGTCCGGGCGGCGCGTCCCCCGGTCGCACCAACAACAACCGCACCGGTGTCCCGTCGGCCGAGTGGAACACCTCGGTGGTGACGACGACGTCGGGCACGTCGACCGCGGCGGCACCTCGCCACGGCCCGACCTCGGCGCTCCCGGCGCGGTAGCGGTACACGGTCTCGGGGGTCACGCGGTCGGAGTAGGTGAACCACGCCTCGTCGCCGCCGTCACCGAAGGTCAGCTCCGTGACCACGCCCTCGGCCGGCAGTCGGAGCTCACCCCGACGCGCGCCCGACGACGGGTCGTGGCGGGTGATCGAGGCGATCCCGGCGTTCGACCACAGCACCAGCAGCTCGGGGTCCGGGCCGCCGCCCC
>NZ_JBFAAX010000368.1:0-5801 GCF_040639995.1 Actinosynnema sp. NPDC023658
TCCGCGCCGCCGAGCGCGAGGGCTGGACCGTCGAGGTGCGACCGGTCGAGGTGGACGAGACGAGGCCGTGTCGACGTCGACACCGCCGGGCGTCACCAGCCGACACCGGTGGTCGGCGTCGGCCGCGGCGACGACCAGGGACGCCGCGAGCTCTACCCCCTCCTCGAACTCCGGCGCGGTGATCTCGCGCCGGTCGTCCAGCAGCACGGTGAACTGCGGTTGGTGCGGGTCGGCGTAGTCGCGGATCATCAGCTGCCCGGTCCGCGCCGTGGCCTTCCAGTGCAGGTGGCGTACCTCGTCACCGGGCACGTACGGGCGCACCTCGCGGACGTCGAGCGATCCCCGCGGCGAGGTCTCGGTGGCCTCCCCGTCGTGGTGGTGCAGCGGGAGCCCGCCGGTGACGGTGCCGACCGGGTGCGTCCGCGGGTACACCCACAGCGTCGCCGTCCCACCCACGGAGAGCTCGGACCGGCCGAGCCCGAGCGCGTCGGCGCGGAAGAGGGTCAGCGGACCGACCTCGTGCCTGCCGCGCCGCCCGGTGGGCAGCTCGTTCAGGTAGGGCTGCTCCGCGCCAGCGGCGAGCGGTCGGACCGCGATGGTCACCCGGTCCTCACCGACCCGGTCGACCGCGGTGAAGCCGCCCTGCCGCCGCGTGCCCGGGTTGTGCACGCGGAGCGTGATCACGGCCCGGCCGTTCCGCTCGACCCGATCGGGGAACAGCTCGCGGATGACCTCCACCCTGGGTTTCCGCCCGGCGACACCGAGCGCGGCGACCACCGCGCCCACGGCGATCGCGCCCAGCGCGACCAGCAGCGGGTAGCCCGCGACCACGCCGAGCACGATGAGCACGACCGCGACCGCGAGGGTGCACGCGCCACGTCGGGTCAGCCGCACGGTCAGGCTCCCGCCGCGCTCGTGACCGCGTTGGTGATCACGTTCGTGGGGGCGACCGGGGCCGGGATCTCCGCCAGCAGGTCGGCCACTATGCCCTCGGCCTTCCGCTGCCGCAGTTCCGCCTCCGGCTTGAGGATCAGCCGGTGGTCGAGCACCGGGTGCGCGACCTCCTTGATGTCGTCGATCGTCACGAACGCGCGCCCGTAGGTCGCCGCGAGCGCCTGCGCCGCGCGGACGAGCGCGATGGTGCCGCGCGGGCTCGCGCCGTACCGGACCTCGGAGTGCTGCCGGGTCGCGGAGGTGATGCTCGTCGCGTAGTCGATCACCGCGTGCTCGATCCGGGTGGCGCGCACCTGGTTCATGGCGTTCTGCAACGTCGGGATGTCCACCACGGCTTCCAGCTCGTCCGGATCGACGCCGGCGCGGTCGCTCATGACCACCAGAACCTCGGACGCCCGGTCCGGGTACCCCATCCGCAGCCGCATCAGGAACCGGTCCAGCTGCGCCTCGGGCAGCCGGTACGTGCCCGCCATCTCGATCGGGTTCTGGGTGGCGATGACCAGGAACGGCCTCGGCACGTCGTGGCGCACCGCGTCGACCGTGACCCGCTGCTCCGACATCACCTCCAGCAGCGCCGACTGGGTCTTCGGCGTGCCGCGGTTGATCTCGTCGGCCAGCACCACGTTCGCGAACACGCTGCCCGGGTGGAACGCGAACTCCTCGTCGCCCAGGTGGTAGACCTGGACACCGGTGATGTCGCCGGGCAGCAGGTCCGGCGTGAACTGGATCCTGTTCCAGGTGCCGCCGATGCTGCGCGCCAGGCAGCGGGCGAGCGTCGTCTTGCCCAGCCCCGGCACGTCCTCGATGAGCAGGTGCCCCTCGCTGAACAGCGCGGCCGTGGCCAGCCGGACGACCTGCGGCTTGCCCCGGACGACCTTCTGGACGTTCGCCGCGATCAGCTCGTACACCTGACCGGGAGTCAGCGTCACGATTTTCCCTTCCTGCAGTGGAGAACTCACCAGGTCACCGGGTTCGACCGGATCGGCGTGCCGTCCGGGAGGACCACCTCGACCCACGGCTGCTCACCGGGGCCGGCGTAGGCGAACTGGTCGATCGTGCTGCCCCCGTCGGCGTCGGTCGTCGTCGTGTACCCCCCGTTCTCGTATCCGTCGTCGACGTTGCTGTACGGCGTCACGTGGTAGGCGGTGTGCGGCGCGAACCCGATCAGGACGACGTGCATCCACGCGCAGTCCGGGTACTCGCCGCAGTACTCCTCGGTGGGGGCGCCCTTGCTCAGCAGGATCTGCGGCGGGGGCACGGCTTCGTGGGTGGCGGACGCGGGCGCACCGGTGAGGAACTGCCCATCGGGGGTCCTGGTCACCGCGCTCACCGTGAAGGTGACGGCCCGGTTGGCCGGAACCTGCGGGTACACGACCTGGGTCCCGGTCACCTGCTGCGAGCCCAGGCCGGTGGCGGTGACCTCGTAGTGCGCCAGCACGCCGCCGTTGAGCGCGGGCTGCGCCCAGGTCAACGTGACGTCCCGGCTCGGCCGGTCGTCCGCGTCGTAGTCCGCCCGGAGGGCGACCGGCGCCGCGGCCGGTGAGACCGGCGCGTTCGGCGTGACCGGGCCGGTCGACGCGCCGGGGCCGGGGCCCACCTGGTTCGCCGCGGCCACCGTGAAGGTGTAGCTGACGCCGTTGGTCAGGCCGTTGACCTGGTACGCGCCCGCCGCACCGCCGACCGGGACGGACCCCGCCCCGCCATCGCTCCCCTGCCACGACACCACGTACGAGGTGATCGGCGCGCGGTTGTCGGGCGCGGCGCCCCAGGTGACGGTCGCGGATCCGTTGCCCGCCTGCGCGGCGACCCCGGCCGGGGCGCCGGGACGGCCCGGCGGCACCGGGGGCGGCGTGGCGATCACGGTCGGCTGCTCCCGCTGCCGGTGGTCCCCGGCGGGTGGCAGGGGAACGTCGGGCGGCGCGGTCCGGTCGGGAGATCCCTGGGTCGACGTGGCGGTGGTCGTGGCGGCCTTCCGGGTCACGTCGACGTCGGTCACGCTGCCGTCCTCGTCGACCATCAGCACCTGCGTGCCGTCGGTGTCCTCGACGTAGACCCGCTTGTCCTCGCCCAGGGCGAGCCGCGGCTCCCCGGTCCGGTCCTGGAGCGGCTTCTCGTCCTTCCTCCGCCCGTCCGCGCCGTAGGTCAGCACGGTGCCGTTCTGCCGGTCCACCAGCGCGACGACCTCACCGGTCGACACCGGGCCGTCGTAGTCACCGGTGCCGAGCGCCACCGTCACCGACTCGGCCGGCGTGGTCCTGGTGTCCACCAGGACCAGGCTGCTCCGCGCCGGGCCCGGGTCCAGGATGGCCAGTCGGCCGTTCGCGTCCTGCGCGGCGGGCCGGGAGTTCGGTGACAGCTGGACGCCGAGCGCCACGCCCTCACCGAGCGCGTCGCCGTCGATCGGGTGCAGCCTGCCCGTGAACAGGTCGAGGAACGCGGGCCGACCGTCCACGACGGTCAGCGCGCCCGCGTGGTCCGGCGGCGCGGACACCGGGCAGCCGGAGACCTCGACCGCGTCCTTGGCCAGCGTGCAGATCTGGCCCTTCCCGGTGCGGTGGAACCACACCGTGCCGTCCGGGGTGACCACCGGGGTGCCGATCGCGCCACCGGTGGGGATCGTCGCGGCCGGGTCACCGAGCCGGATGATCCGGCCGGTGTTGGGGTAGACCGCGTACGGGCCGCCGACGACCTCGATGCCCAGCGGGATCTCGTCCGAGGGCGGCTTGGCCGAGTGCCGCGGTGTCAGCGACCCCTTGTCGAACTCGGTGATCCTGCTCTGGCCGACGACCCAGCCGCTGGTGTCGCTCTGCAGCACCTGGCTGCCCACCTCGGCGTCGAGCGCGAACTCGGCGTCGAGGCCGGTCGTCGCGCCGTCGACGTGGAACACGACCCCCAGGACCGAGTTGTACATCCAGTGCCCGGTGTTCGCGAACCTCGCCGCGGACAGCGGCGGGGTCACTCCGGCCAGGACCGCTCCGACGGTCGCCGCGCACACGACGGCGAGCAGGACGAACGGCCGGCTCGCGCGGGCCGCCGAGCGTTTGCTGGTCACGGGGCGGGATGCTAGCGACGGTGTCCGGGGACCGGTCCCCAACTTCCCTACCTGCGGTTTTCCTACTCCTCCAAGGCGAAGCTGTCACGGATCGAGGCGATCAGCGGTTCGGCCGACGCCCACTCCTGCTCCAGGGTTGCCGCGTCGGCCGCGTACAGCGAGAACGTCAACGTGTAGAGCGCCCCGGACGCCACGGCCCTCGTCCTCGTGCGGTAGTGCACGGCGCCGGCGCGGTAGGTGCACTCGAAGTCCGCCGACGAGGCGTTGCCGGACAGCTCGATCCGGCGGTAGTCCGAGTTCTGCTGCCTCGTGCGCTGGACCTTGTCCTCGCCCGTCAGCACGTCGATGGCCGACACCCCGGGCTTGCCGGTGTTGCGCTGCACCTCCACCTTGAGCGTGCCGACCTTCGGGTCGGTCCGCCTGCCCTCCCAGGTGACGGAGCTGAGCGGGCCGTCGATCGACGAGGTGCGCGGCCAGTCGGACGGGATGCCGATCCTGAAGCCCAGGCGTTCGCGGTAGTCCTTCAGCGGGATGTCCCGGGTGTCCGTCGCGGTGGCGGCCTCGGACCCGGAGGTCGTCGTCGGTGAGGCGGTGCCGCGACCGCCCGGTGGGAGGTTCGTCAGGACCACGGTGACCACCACCGCCACGACCACAGCGCCGGCCGCGACCAGCAGCCCGCGCCTCGACCGCGGCTTGGCGGCCGGAGCGGTCGGGGGGAGCGTCGGCGCGTCCGGCGACACCGGGCCGCCCGCGCGCGGCGGCAGGAAGGGCGGCACCCCGGTGCGGGTGTTGGGCACGGTCCCGTGGGCGACCGTCAGCTCACCGGCCGGGTTGACCACCCGGGTCGGGTACTCCAGCCGCACCCTCGTCCCGGGTGGCGCCGAGGCCGGCAGCGCCGCGATCTCGGTCAGCTTCCGGATCGCGACCTCGGCCGTCATCCGCTCGGCGGGCTTCTTGCGGAGCAGCCCGTCGATCACCGGCGCCAACCGGCCGACCTTGGGGTCGGGAGCGGGCTCCCAGGACAGCACCGCCCCCAACGTGGCCTGGACGTCACCGCGGGAGAACGGCGTCCGGCCGACGACCATGCCGTAGAGCATGATGCCGACCGACCACAGGTCGGCCGCCGGCAGCGCTTCCTCCCCCCGGATCCGCTCCGGCGAGATGTACTCCGGCACCCCCGGGAGCTGTCCCGTGGCGGTGAGCACCGAGTCGCCGTCGATCAGCGCGATGCCGAAGTCCGTGAGCACGACCTGGTCGTCGACGAGCATGACGTTGCCCGGCTTGACGTCCCGGTGCAGCACGCCGTTGCCGTGCGCGTAGTCGAGGGCCTCCAGGATCTGCGCGCCGATCCGCGCGGCCCTGTCCACCGCCATCGGGCCGTCGGCCTCCAGGGCGTCGCTGAGCGAGCGCCCGTGCAGCAGCTCCATCACGATCAGCGGCAGTCCACCGTCGGTCACCACGTCGTGGACCGTGATGACCCTGGGGTGCTTGCTCAGCTTCGCGGCGGCCCTGGCCTCCCGCAGCGCGCGCCGGACCTCCGGGTCGTCGTCCCGGATCACCCTCCCCCTGGGTGCCACGATCTCCTTGATGGCGACCTCGCGGTCGAGGTACTCGTCGTGCGCACGCCAGACGACTCCCATCCCCCCTCGACCGAGCGCCTGTCGCAGGCGGTACCGCCCGGCGACCAGTCTCCCCTCACCCTCAGTCACGGCAGTAATATAGCCACGCAGCTGCTGCTGACGTCCGTGCGCCGGGGTCTGGACCGCGAGCGCCAGGACGTGCCGACGGACGAGTC
>NZ_JBFAAX010000369.1:0-5757 GCF_040639995.1 Actinosynnema sp. NPDC023658
GACTGGCCGTGGTCGAACGTGTGTTCTACGCTGCCTGACCGTGGGGCAACTGTCCTTCTTCTCGGCGGAGGCGAGGCAGCCTTGCGCCCCCGCGTCGGCCAGCGCCGCCCGCACGGCCGCCGTGACGCCTCGTCCCTCGGGGTCGGGGTTGGTGATGTGGTGCGCGTCGGCGCTCGCGCCGTAGCCGACGACCCGCGCCCGGACCCGCCGCCCGTCGGCCCGCGCGTCCTCCGCGCGCCGCAGGACCAGCACCGCCGCGCCCTCGCCCGCGACGAACCCGTCCCGGTCGGCGTCGAACGGCCGGGACGCCGTCGCCGGGTCGTCGCGGCGGGACAGGGCGCCCATGCGGGCGAAACCCGCCATGGTCAGCGGGGTGAGCAGCGCGTCGACCCCGCCCGCCAGCACCACGTCGCAGCGCCGCGCGGCCAGCAGGTCGCAGGCCACGCCGATCGCGGTGGCGCCGGACGCGCACGCGGTCGACACGACGAGGTTCGGACCGCGGAAGCCGAACTCGATCGCGACCTGCCCGGCGACCATGTTCGGCAGGTGCATCGGCAGCAGCAGCGGCGACACGTCGGCCGGGCCGTCCGCGAGCAGCACGCCGTGCTGCCGCTCGACCGTCTCCGCGCCGCCGGCGGAGGTGCCGATCACCACGCCGACCCGGGCCGGGTCCCACGCGGCGTGGTCCTCGCCGGCGACCGCCTCCCGCGCGGCGACCAGCGCCAACCTGGCGAACCGGTCGAGCCGGACCGCCCGGCGCGCGCCGAGCAGCGCGTCGGCGTCGAAGTCGGGGACGCGGCACGAGAGGGTCACCTCGTGGCCGGCGAGCACCGGGTCGTGCGCGGCGGTCGACCGGCCCGCGAGGACCGCCGACCAACCCGCCTCGACGCCCACGCCACCCGGCGTGACCAGGCCCAGCCCGGTGACCGCGATGTCCAGCCCGGTCACCGGTCCGTCCCGGCCCGCTCCTGCATCAGCGCGGCGATGTCGCCCACGGTCTCCAGGTCGAACAGCTCGTCGTCGCTGATGTGCAGGCCGTGCTCCTTGCCCAGCACCATCGACAGCTCCACGAAGGCCAGCGAGTCGAGGTCCAGGTCGTCCTTCGTGGCCTCCGGGGTGATCTGCTCCGGCGCGACCTTCAACGTGTCGACGAGGATGTTCTTCAGCGTCTCGTACACAGGTCTCTCCTCGCTCACCGCTCACCCGGTCCTCCCATCGAACCCCATCCGACCGGGCCGGTGGCGCGAGGGCCCCGTTCGTCGGCGGAGAATGCGCGCGGGGCCCGATCGGGAGGGGGACGGCATGGCGGACGCGCCGGTGGCGGTCGTGACGGGCGGGAACCGGGGCATCGGGCTGGAGGTGTGCCGGCAGCTGGCGGCGCTCGGGCACGTGGTGGTGCTGACCGCGCGGGACGCGGCGAAGGCCGAGGCGGCGGCCGGGGTCCTCGGCGTCGACCACCACCAATTGGACGTGACCGACGACGTGTCGGTGGCGGTGCTGGCCGAGCACCTGGCCGACCGGTACGGGCGGGTGGACGTGCTGGTGAACAACGCGGCCATCCACTACGACACCTGGCAGCGGGCGTCGTCGGCCGACCTGGGGGTCGTGCGGGAGGCCATGGAGACCAACTTCTACGGGCCGTGGCGGGTGGTGCTGGGGCTGCTGCCGCTGTTGCGGGCGTCCCGGCGGCCACGGCTGGTGAACGTGTCGAGCGAGGCCGGGTCGTTGGCGTCCATGGGCGGCGGGACGCCCGCGTACGGGACGTCGAAGGCGGCGCTCAACGCGCTGACCTTGATGTTGGCCGCCGAGCTGCCGGCGGTGAAGGTCAACGCGGTGTGCCCGGGGTGGGTCGCCACCGACATGGGCGGCGCCGGCGGGAGGCCGGTGGAGCAGGGCGCGGCGAGCGTGGTGTGGGCCGCGACGTTGCCCGACGACGGGCCGAC
Source organism: Actinosynnema sp. NPDC023658 (assembly GCF_040639995.1). NCBI lineage: Bacteria > Bacillati > Actinomycetota > Actinomycetes > Pseudonocardiales > Pseudonocardiaceae > Actinosynnema > Actinosynnema sp. NPDC023658. The sequence goes on from NZ_JBFAAX010000369.1 coordinate 1,944, forward strand.
CGGCGGGTTCTTCCGGGACGGGAAGCGGGTTCCCTGGTAGCGGCCCGGGGTATCCCGCCGGCATGAGGTGGCGCAGCGGTGTGGCGGCGGCGGTGCTGGTGGCGGTCGGTGTGCTGGTGGCGGCGGTGTTGGTGGTCCCCCGGTTCCTGCCGGGCACCGACACGGTCGACCGCAGCCAACCGGCGTTGTTGCAGTCGTTGCGCGACCTGAGCCAGTACCACGCGTCGGCCGGCGAGTTCCAGGTGGTGCTCGACATCGAGCGGGACGTCCGGTACGTGCCGTCGGCGTTGGCGGGGCAGCGGACGCTGTTCGTCGCGGCCGGGACGGTGAACGCCTACGTCGAGTTCGGCGGGTTGGCCGACGGCGCCTTGGAGGTGTCGCCCACCACCGCGACCGGCGAGGCGCGGAAGGTGCGGCTGGCGCTGCCGAAGGCCGTGCTGGACAAGCCGAACCTCGACCAGGAGCGGTGCTACGTCTTCGCCCAGGAACGCGGCCTGCTGGACCGCTTGACGGCGTTGGTCGAGACCCAGGACCAGCAGCCGTTCTACGTGGCGGCGGAGCAGAAGATCGCGGACGCGGCGCGCGAGTCGGGGCTGGTGGAGCGGGCCGACGAGAACACGCGCAAGATGCTGACCGGCATGTTCGGCGCGCTGGGGTACCAGGTGGAGTTCACCGACGACCTGGGCTGACCGACGCCGGCGCGACCCCGGCCCCGGGACGTCGTCGCCCGACCGGCGGAGCGGCCGGGCGTATGCTGCCCGACGATGAGGCGCAAGCTCCGGCCGCCGCTCGACCAGCGCCACGGCCTCGACCCGGCACGGCTGCGGCTGCCCGACGACGGGCCGTGGGCCACCGTTCGCGACCACCTGGTCGACCGGTTGCCGCGGGTCGCGCCCGAGCGGATCGACGGGATGCTGGCCGAAGGCCGGATCTACGACCTGGCCGGGCCGATCGCGCCCGACGCCGCGTTCACGCCCGGCACGTCGGTGTGGTTCCACCGGGACCTGCCCGACGAGGTGCCGGTGCCGTTCGACCTCCACGTCGTGCACCGCGACGACGCCATCGTCGTGGTCGACAAGCCGCACTTCCTGGCCACCATCCCGCGCGGCAGGCACGTGGTGGAGACCGCGCTCGTCCGGCTCCGCCGCGACCTCGGCCTGCCGCAGCTCAGCCCGGCGCACCGGTTGGACCGCGTCACGGCCGGGCTGGTCATGTTCGTGGTCCGCCCCGACCTGCGCGGCAAGTACCAGACGCTGTTCAAGGACCGCGCGGTGGGCAAGGAGTACGAGGCGATCGCGCCGCACGACCCGGCGTTGGTCCTGCCGACGCGGGTAAGCAGCCGGATCGTCAAGGTCAAGGGCGTGATCACCGCGCAGGAGGTGCCGGGGCCGCCGAACGCCGAGACGCTGGTCGACCTGGTCGAGCACCGCGACGGGTGGGGCCGGTACCGGCTGGTGCCCGCCACCGGCCGCACGCACCAGCTCCGCCTGCACATGGCCTCGCTGGGCGTGCCGATCCGCCACGACGACTTCTACCCGGTCCTGCGGGAGAAGCCGCTGGACGACTTCACCGACCCGTTGCAGCTGCTGGCGAAGGTGCTGGAGTTCACCGACCCGGTGACCGGCGAGCACCGCCGCTTCACCAGCACCCTCTCGCTCGACCTCTAACCCAGGTAGCCGAGCATCTGCGCGATCTGCGCGGTGCGGGAGTCGAAGATCCGCTGCGCCAGGTCCTTGGTCTGCGGGTTGATCCCGCCCTCCTTCTCCAGCTTGGCCATCGCCACCGCGTTGTGCTGGTGGCCGATGAGCAGGTTCAGGAACGCCTTCTCGAACTCGGCCGGACCGGTCGCGGCCAGTTCCGCGATGGCCTCCGGGCTGGTCGAGTGGTCGCCGCCGTGACCGGCGTGCAGCTGGGGGTCGGCGTCCGTCGACTCGGGCTGCCCCCAATCGGCCAGCCACTTCGTCATCGAGTCCACTTCGGACAGCTGGGTGACCTCGATGGCGGCGGCGAGCGTCTTCACCTCGGCGCGCACCGGCCGGTCCGCGGCCAGCCGCACGATCTCCAGACCCGCGCGGTGGTGCGGCACGGCCATCTGCAGGAACATCACGTCGGTCTCGTTGAACTCGTCGGTCTCCACGACGGTCGACACCGGGGGTGGTGGCGTCGCCGCGGTGGTGGAGCCGCAACCGGCGAGCACGAGCACTCCGGCCACCAGGGCCGCGAGGCGTCGCACGGGTCGTCCTCCTTCGCCGGACGGCCCGCCCGCGCCGTGGCAAGGACGGCGCGGACGGGGTCCGTCATCGGACCTCGGTCGGGATCGCCGGGATCAGACCCGCTGCCACAGCGACGGGGTGTTCGGCGGCTCCCAGCCCACGAGGGACGTGTGGGCCTGGATGCAGCGGTAGTTCGCGCCGCCGTAGGTCACCTGCGAGCCGACCGGGTACGCGGTGTTGGGCGCCCACGTGCCGCCCACCGGGGGCACGGTCGTGGTCGTCGTGGTCGTGGGCCGCGTGGTGGTCGTCGTCGGCGTGGTCGTGGTGGTCGGCGTGCCGCCACCGGACCCCACCTGCAGGTCGACGCACGAGTAGAACGCCATGGGCGTGTCCGCGATGTTCCAGACGGCCAGCAGCTTGATCCGACCGGTCCGACCGCCCAGGCTCACGTTGTGCGTCACGGTGGCCGCGGGCTGCCGGCCGCCGTCGTTGAACTCGGCGATCTTGCTGCCACCGACGAAGTACTGCCACGTGGTCGTGGAGTGCCGGGCGGTGAGCGTCCAGTTGAACGTCACGGTGTTGCCCACCGAGGTGGTGGGCCACGGCCGGCTGTCGTCGTTGAGCTGGGCGAACTGGCTCAACCCGGCGTGGCAGTTGTTCTGCCCCTTGGCGCCTTCCACGCTCTGCGGTTCGTAGACGATGGGCCCGCAGTCCGACATCCGGCCCTGCGCGCACATCGCCTGCCGGCTGGGCGGCGAGGAGATGTAGCCGTGAGCGCTCGCCGTTCCCGCCGAGACCACGACGAGCAACGGTGCGACGACCAGGCCTGCGGCCATCGCCGCGAGCTTGCGTTTCAGGGTCATGCTTCCAGCTCCTTCGGAGGAAACCCGGATCGGGTCTCCTTGGCAGGGTCCATTTCCGCGGCGGCCGGAACACGCGGTGCGTGACGAACGGGGAACGGTGCGTCACTCACCGCGACGTGGTCTAGACCATAATCGTGAACGTCATCCGGGTCAAGGATCTGAACCGACTGGTCCAGCGGTCCGTAAGCCCTCCTGTGAACGCACATCCGGGTAGGCGTGCCGCCGCACTGGCCGCGGCCGTCGTCGCGGTGCTGGCCGTGCCGGCGCCCGCCGTCGCGCAGCCGACCGAGTCGGACGCGCTGGCGAGGTACGAGGAGCTGTCGCGCGAGGCCGAGCGGCTGCACGAGGAGCACCTGAAGGCCCAGGACGACCTCAGGGCCAAGCAGGGCGAGCTGGACCGCGCCAACGCCGACCTCGCGGAGGCCACCCGGCTCGGTGACCGGGCGGCGGCCGACCAGGAGGCGTTCCGCGGGCAGGTCGACCTGCTCACCGAGGCGTCGTTCGAGGGCGCGCGGTTCAACCAGCTCTCCGCGCTGCTGGTCAGCGACTCGCAGCAGGACTTCCTGAACCGGATGAGCGCGTTGGGCCTGCTCGCCGCGGACAACGACGAGGCGCTGGGCCGGATGTCCGCCGCCGTCGAGGACGCCGAGCGGGCCACGGCCGGCGCGCGGGACGCCCAGCAGCGCGCCGCCACCGCCACCGGTGAGGCGGAACGGCTGGTCACCGACCTGGCCGACC
>NZ_JBFAAX010000370.1:0-5716 GCF_040639995.1 Actinosynnema sp. NPDC023658
GGCTCACCGACGGCGGTCGGCTGCTGGCGGCGGGCAACGGCGGGTCGGCCGCCGAGGCGCAGCACCTGACCGCCGAGCTGGTCGGCCGGTTCCGCGACGACCGGCAGCCGTTCTCCGCGATCGCGCTGTGCGCGGAGTCCTCCAGCGTCACCGCGATCGGCAACGACTACGGCTACGACCAGGTGTTCGCCCGCCAGGTCACCGCGCACGCCCGGCCGCACGACGTCGTCGTGCTGCTGACCACCAGCGGCCGCAGCCCGAACCTGATCGAGGCGGCGAAGGCGGGCCGCCAGGCGGGTGCCCACGTGTGGGCGATGACGGGCCCGACCCCGAACCCGCTGGCCGAGGTGGTGGACGAGGTGCTGGCGCTGCCGGGAGAACCCGCGAACGTGCAGGAAGCGCAGCTGGTCGCCGTGCACGCGCTGTGCGCGGCGTTCGAGGTGGCACTTGATGGCGCCGCCTCCGGCGTCGCGGGCGAGGTCGCCTGGAAGTCGGCCGTTCGCGCCTGATGTCCCGACGATCGAAGAGCGTGATCGCCGGGAAATGAGTCGCGACCGACCGACGCGACCTCGCGGGAGCGCCGGCGTCCGGGGCCGGGCCCGCGGGGCTACTTCAGGCCGGCGTCCACGGCGGTGATCAGGGTGCCGTTGGCGGTGTCGCCGGACATCTCCCAGATCATCGCGCCGAGCAGGCCGCGCTGCTTCAGCCAGGCGGTCTTCTTCTGGATCGCCCACGTGTCGTCGAACGTCCACCACTGGCCGCCGTTGCCGGTGAAGCAGGACGTCGCCACCGCGGCCTCGTCGTGGAAGACGGTGCAGCCCGGCACGCTCGCCAGCAGGTTCGAGTAGCCGCGGGTGCCCGCCTCCTCCGCGAACTGGCCCGGCGCGGCACCCGTCGCGGACTGCCACTCGCCGTTGCGCCCGCCCGCCTGCACGCCCTGCCAGCCGCGACCGTAGAACGCGAGCCCGATGGTGATCTTGCGCGGGTTCACGCCGACCGACGTGTAGGCGTCCACCGCGTTCTCGACGCTGAAGTGGAACGCGTACGGGTCGTCCACGTCGGCGTACAGGTTGCCCTGGTGGCCGGCGCGGTTCGGCTCCCACGAGTTGTCGCTGCCCGCGCCGTGGAAGTCGTAGCCCTGCACGTTGAAGATGTCCAGGGACTTCGCCACCTGCGGCAGGTCCCACCCGGCCTCGATCTTCGCCGGGTCGGCCGGGGTGAACGCGGTCAGGTCGTAGCGCTTGCCCGTCTGCGCGCCCAGCTCGTCGAGCTGCCGGCGGAACTCGTCGATCAGCAGGGTGTTGTTCTGCTTGTCGTTCGGCCCGACGTGGTTGCCGGCGTGGCCCTCCGCGCCCGGCCACTCCCAGTCGAGGTCGATGCCGTCGAAGATGCCCGCCGCCGTGCCGGGGCCGCCCGCCGCGTTGTAGACGGGCAGGTTGCCCTTGAGGTAGACGTCCAGGCAGGACTTGACGAACTTCTTGCGCGCCGCGTCGGTGGCCGCGACGTCGGAGAAGTACTTCGAGTACGTCCACCCGCCCAGCGAGATCAGCACCTTCAGCTGCGGGTGCTTGGCCTTGAGCTTGCGCAGCTGGTTGTAGTTGCCCCGCAGCGGCTCCCAGCCGGTGTCACCGACGCCGTCCACGGACTGCGCCGCGCTGAACGGCCTGCTGTAGTCGGCTTCCGCGTCACCCGCGCCGTCACCCTGGTTGGGGTCCTGCGGGTTGGCCGAGGTGCCCTTGGTGACGCCGTGCAGGCAGGTCAGGTTCACCGGGTCGATGTTGCCGAACGCGTAGTTCAGGTGCGTCAGCTTCGCCGCCGTGCCGCTGGTGTCCAGGTTCTTCACGAAGTACTGGCGGCCGTAGATGCCCCACTGGACGAAGTAGCCGACGCGCGCGTACCCGCCGACGATGTCCGAAGTGGACGCGGTGACCGGGTTGCTCGCGCCCGACACGTTGTCGTACAGGTCCCGGGCCCGCACGGTGAACGTGTACGCGGTGGACGGCGACAGGCCGTCGACCCGCGCCGTCGTGCCGGTGACCGTCGCCTTCACGGCGGTGCCCTGGTAGACGTCGTAGTTGGCCACGCCCCGGTTGTCGGTGGAGGCGTCCCAGCTCAGCGTGATGCTGCCGGCGTCCTTCGCGGTGCTGCGCAGGTTCGCGGGTGTGGTCGGCGGCTGGGTGTCGTCGGCCGGGTTGTTGGTGGTGACCGCCAGGGCGTTCGACGCACTCGACAGCGAGCCCTTGGTGTCCTTGGCCTTCACCGTGAAGCTGTGGGTGCTGTTCGGGTCCAGGCCGGTCACGGTCGCGCTGGTCGACGTGGCGGTGGTGGCCAGGGTCGCGCCGTCGTACACCTCGTAGCCCGCGATCGGCAGCGAGCCGGGCGTCGAGGCGGTCCACGCCAGCGAGACGGTCCTGGTGGTCTTCACCGGCGAGTGCAGGTTCGCCGGCGGGGTCGGCGGCGTGTCCGGGGTGCCGTCGCAGTTGGCGTTGTTCACCCGGCAGGTGACGGGTTCGGCGGCCGAGCTCAGCGTGAACGTCGGGCTGTAGGGCTCGGTGGAACGCCGTGCGGCCACGCTGCGGTTGTAGTGCACCGGGGTGAGGGTGACGGCGTTGCCGGTCTGGGTGATCGTGGCGTGCTGCGCGTTGCCCGCCGTGACGCCGGTGGGCAGGGTGAAGGTGATCGACCAGTCCGCGAGCGCCGCGTCGGTGTTGTTGTTGACGACGAACTTGCCGGTCGTGCCGGTCAGGGTGAAGTCCGCCGTGACCGGTGCGGGCGGTGGCGCCGGCGGGCCGCTGCCGTCGCAGTTCGCGCCGTTGACCGTGCAGGTCGTCGGGTCGACGGCCTGGCTGAGCGTGAACGTCGGGCTGTACGGGTCGGTGGTGCGGCCCGCCTGGATGGTGCCGATGTAGTACGCGGGCGTCAGGGTCACCCGCGTGCCGGTCTGGGTGGTGGTGGCGTTCTGCGCGCCGCTGACGGTGACGCCGGCCGGGAGGTCGAACTTGATCGACCAGCCGGAGACGGCGGCGGTCGTCGGGTTGGTGACCACGAACTTGCCCGTGGTGCCGGTCCTGCTGAACGCGGCCGTCAGGCCGGTGGCGGCGGTGGCCGGTGCGGATAGCGCTGTGGTGGCCAGGAGGAAGGCCACGAGTGCGATGACTGGTCGGCGCATCAGGGTGTGCCTCTCGAGTGACAGGGAACAGTCGAGAACCACGGCGGCCTGGTGGTGCCAATTCCGAACGCTTCCGAACGTAGGTCGTGCGGCCCGCGTTGACAATGGGTCTAGACCAATTGCGGCCGTTCGGCCGCGTCAGGGCACCGGCGTGAAACGCAGGGCGGTGCCGGGAGGCGCCTGGCCGAGCAGCGGGAGGACGTCGGCGGCGACCACGCCGATCACCGGGTAGCCGCCGGTCGTGGGGTGGTCCGCGAGGAAGACGACGGGCCGCCCGTCGGCCGGGACCTGCACCGAACCGGTGACCAGGCCCTCGCTGGGCAGCTCCTGCCCGACCCGGTCGGAGGTGCGGTCGAGGGCGGTGCCGGTGAGGCGCAGGCCGACGCGGTTGCTGCGGTCGGACACCGTCCAACGCCCCTGGCGCAGTCGGCGTGCCGGGTCGTCGAACCAGTCGTCGCGCGGGCCGAGGAGGACGGGCACGACCAGCTCGTCCGGCACCCGGACGGGCACCAGCACGTCCACGCCCACGGGCACGCCGGTCGGGCCGCCGAGCGGCAGTTCGTCGTCCGGCCGGAGCGGGGCGGGGCCGAGGCCGGAGAGCAGGTCGGTGGACCGGCTGCCCAGGTCGGCCGGGACGGTGATGCCGCCGGACACCGCGACGTAGGACCGGAGGCCGCCGGTGGGCGTGCCGAGGGTGAGCGTGTCGCCGGGGGCCAGGTGCAGCGGCGAGTCGCGCACGACGCCGTCGACCAGCGTCGGCGTCGACGGGCCGGTGACGGCGACCGTGCAGGAGGCGTTGGCGCGCAGGGACAGGCCGCCGAGGAGGACTTCGAGGCCGGCGGCGTCCTCGGGGTTGCCGACCAGGCGGTTGGCGAGCCTGAGCGAGGGGGTGTCGAGGGCGCCGGAGGGCGGGACGCCGAGGTGCGCGTTGCCGGGCCGTCCCAGGTCCTGGACCAGCGTCTGGGGGCCGGTGCTCAGCACGGTGAGCGTGCGTGGGCGTTCAACTCGGGTGTCCTGGGCGTAGGACTCTCGCGACCTGGACGTAGGACTCTCGCGTTCCGGGGGGAGGACACGCGGGTCGGGGTTGGTCACCGGACGGCCTCGAAGCGGACGCGGTCACCGGGCGTGAGCAGGGCCGGGTCGGCGCGGCGGGGGTCGAACAGCGGCGCGTCGGTGCGGCCGATCAGCCGCCAGCCGCCGGGCGTGGCGCGGGGGTAGGCGGCGGTGTACTCGCCGGCGACGCCGACCGAGCCCGCCGGGACCCTGGTGCGCGGCGAGTCGAGGCGGGCCTGGCGCAGCGGCTCGGGCAGCCCGGTCAGGTAGGCGAAGCCGGGCGCGAACCCGCAGAACGCCACCTGGTAGGCCGCGCCGGTGTGCAGGTCGACCACCTCGGCGGTGGTCAGGCCGGCGGTCTCCGCGACCAGGTCCAGGTCGGGGCCGTCGTAGCGGACCGGGAGGACGACCTCGTCCCCGACCGCCGCGGGGTGGTGCGCCAGGTCCGCGCGGGCCAGGACGTCGCGTACCGCGGGCAACCCGCCCGGCCCGGTGACGACGAGGACCGTGCGGGCGGCCGGGACCAGCTCGACCACGTCGGGCAGGTCCGCGACCGCGGCGCGCACGGCCTCCACCTCGTCGAGCGAGCCCACCTCGACGAGCACCGCGTCCGTGCCGCACCGCCGCAGCTGCATGCGTACAGGCTAGTGGAGGATTGTTGAACAATCCATCGGTGCGGCCGCAGCCGCACCGCCACGGGACCGGCTCAGCCCACCACGCGCCGCAGGTGTGCCGAGGTGTGGGGCTGGAGCGGTTGGCCCACCATGGCCCGCTCCTCGACGTACGCCAGGTCGCCGTTGTTGACGATGCCGTACAGGCGCTGCGCCGCGGTGACGTCCTTGGCGGTCGCCGTGCGGACCACGGCGTCGGTGCTGATCTCCCACGACGTCTGGTTGCGGGGCTTGCCGTAGTACAGCTCCACGATCCCGGTGTTGTGCGTGAGCAGCACCTCGATCGTGTCGTCGGGCTGCGGGCGCCAGAAGCCGGTCTCGCGGGCCGCCTGGCGGATCACGCCGCCGTTCTCGTCCAGCAGCCACGCGCGGGCCTCGTAGTAGAGGAACGGCCGGCCGTCGTGCGCGAACGTGACCTGCTGCCCGAACCGGAACGGGCCGTCGATCGTCGGGTACACGACCTCGCCCTCGCCGCGCCACACGCCGACCAGCGGCAGCAGCGCCAGGCAGGCGTCGTGCAGGGAGGGACCGGAGCGCAGGTTCGCGGTGTCCGCCGGGATCGGCAGGTCGTCGAACTGCGGCAGGTTGCGCGCCCCGGTCACCGAAGCGCGCGAAGCGGCGGCCTGCACGGCCGCGTCACCACTGCCCGGAACGGGCCCGTTGTCGCTCACCGCTGGTCGGAGAACAGGCGGTACACCACGTACCCGGCGAACCACACGACCAGCAGGGACACGAGGACCAGCAGTCCTGTGAAGAAGTGTTCCACCCGGCCAGTTTAGGCACCCCGCCCCGGAAGCCGCCGACCCCGGTGGCGAACGCCACC
>NZ_JBFAAX010000371.1:0-5709 GCF_040639995.1 Actinosynnema sp. NPDC023658
CACTCGCCGGCCAGCTCCTTGATGCGCACGCGCCGCGGGCCCGCGCCCAACGACCGCGCGACGCCCAGGGACTCCAGCCGGTCCAGCCGCTCGACCCCGGTCTCGCCGGTCGCGACGGCCCACACGTCGTCCACGTGGACGCCGGCCCGTTCCAGAGCCCGGGTCACGCACGACGCGAGGCCGTCCGCGGTGTCACCGGTGGGGCTGGAGCCGATCTCCACGGCCAGCACCTCCGCGTCGACCGCGCGCCCGGCGGCCCGTGCCACGTCGGGGTTCTCCGCGACGAACACCGCCGAGCCCTCCCCCAACGGGACGTGCGCGCCGATCCGCTCGTGCACGTTGTGCGTGCCCCACGCGGTGTGCGGGCTGAACTCCTCGACCGCGCCGACCAGGGCACCGTCCACGTAGCCGCGGCGGACCAGGTTGCGGGTGTAGCGCAGCGCGTTGAGGCCGGCGAGCTGGCCGCCCGCCACGGTGGCGTTGACGCCCTTGAGCTTGTGCCAGATCGCGGCCTGCCCGGCGGCGCAGTTCATCACGGTGTTGGGGAACAGCACCGGGTTCACCAGGTACGGCTTGTCCTGCACGAGCGTCTCGCGGCTGTAGTCGCTGGTGGACTTGAAGCTCCCCGCGGTCGTGCCCAGGACGATGCCCAGCCGGTCGCGGTTCGTGTCGTCCACGACCAGGCCGGTGTCGGCCAGCGCGAGGTGGCAGCCGACCAGGGCCAGCGCCGTGCTGCGGTCGAGGAACGCGGTCCCCTTGCGCCCCACGTAGTCCCGGGCGTGGAAGCCGACCAGCGCGCACGCCTTGGACTCCGGCAGCTCGTCGTCGAACGCGCCCTCGACGTCGACCAGGCCGCCCCTGCCCTCGCGGACCGCGGCGCTGAACTCGTCGGCGCCGGTTCCGGTGGAGGTCAGCACTCCCCAGCCGGTGATGGCCAGCGTGTCCGGTGCGGTGCTCATGCCACCCGTCCCAGGATCGTGATGGCGTTGTTGCCACCGAAGGCGAAACCGTTGTTCTGCACGACGTCCAGGCGTGCCTCCCGGGCCACGTTCGGCACCGGGTCGATGCCGACCAGCTCGGGGTCGGGCGTGGTGTGGTTGGTCGTGGGCGGCAGGAAGCCCTGGTCGATGCCCAGCGCCGAGGCGATCGCGCCGAAGCCGCTGGCCGCGCCCATCGTGTGGCCCAGCATCGACTTGATGGAGCTGATCGGCGGCGGCGTGGGGCCGAAGACGTCCAGCACCGCCTTGGACTCCACCGCGTCGTTGGCCGGGGTCCCCGTGCCGTGGGCGCAGATGTAGTCCACGTCGGACGCCTCGATGCCCGCGTTGCGGTGGGCACGCCGCATGCACTCCGCGATGCTGTCCTTGTCCGGTGCGACCATGTGGTTGGCGTCGCAGTTGAGGCCGTAGCCCAGCACCTCGGCGTAGACGTGCGCGCCCCGCTGCTCCGCGGACTCCAGGGTCTCCAGGAACAGCGCCGCCCCGCCCTCGCCGGTCAGGATGCCCGACCGGTTGGCGTCGAACGGCGAGCACGCGTGCTCGGTGAGCGCACCGAGGCGGAAGAACCCCGCGTGCGCCCAGCGGCACACCGAGTCCGCCCCGCCGGCGACCATGAAGTCGGCGTCACCGGTGGCGATCTGGTCGTAGGCGTAGCCCAGCGCGTAGTTGCTGGCCGAGCACGCGGTGGACAGGGTCATGGCCTCGCCGGTCAGGCCCAGCTCCCGGTTGACGGCGACCGCCAGCCGGGAGGCCGGGGCCTGTCGGACGAGGTCCGGGGAGATCGACGGCATCCCGTCGTCCACCCACTGCGCGGTGAGCTGCTCGATGACCTGCGACTCGCCGCTCGTGGTCCCGATGCTGGACCCGGCGCGGGAGCGCGCCAGCAGCTGCGGGTCGATGCCCGAGTCCTCCACGGCGAGCCGACCCGCCGCGGCGGCGAACAGGCTCGTCCGCCCCCACTCGTCCGGCGACAGCGAGCGCACCACGGCCTTCGGGTCGAAGTCGTGCACCTCCCCCGCCTTGAAGTGGGGGAAGCCGGAGGCGTCGAAGCTCGCGATCGGAGAGATGCCGCTGCGGCCCGCGCGCAGGGCGGCGCCGAAGGCCTCGGCACCGATCCCCACGCTCGACACGGGGCCGAGGCCCGTGATCACGACACGGCGGTCCACGGTCAGTCCTGCCAGTCGGCGTACTGCGAGAGCACCGTGTAGACGGCGCGCAGGTTCACCATGTTGGGCAGCTCCGCCTGCGGGATGGACACCTTGTACTTCTTCTCGATGCGGGCGAGGATCTCGATGGCCCGCAGCGAGTCCGCCTCGTGCTCCTCGGCGAAGTCGCTGGTCTCGGTGATCTCCTCGGGCTCGATCTCCAGTACCTCGGCGACGATCTCGCGGAGGTCGTCGAGCCGCTGCGGCTCCGTGGTCAGGGCCTTGGTCATCGTTGCTCCTCGGGGTGTGCGTCATCGCCCGGCGTGCGCCGGGGACGTGTGGTGCGGGGGGTAGGTCAGTTGCCGTCGAGGCCGTCGGTCTCGCGGATCACGGCCAGGACCTGGCCGATCGTCGCGACCAGCCGGTCGCCCGCGTGGACCTCTCCGGACATGAACGCGTTGGGGCCCATGATGGTCTCGATCCGCACCCGGTGGGTGAGGACGTCGCCGGGGTACGCGCGGTCGTGCACGACGACGCCGCGGGCGGCGCCGAAGATCAGGGTGCCGACGGGCCGCTCGGCGTCGGGCGTGCCGACCAGCCACAGCACCGCGCCCGCCTGCCCGAACGACTCCACGATCAGCGAGACCGGGTAGGCGTAGGCGGCGCCGGGCAGGCCGTCGGCCAGGCCCGCGTAGCACGGTTCCGAGCCGGTGACGGCCTTGGTGGCGGTGATGGAGACGCCCGGCTCCAGCTCCAGCACGCTGTCCACGAGCAGGACGGGGTGCCGGTGCGGCAGCACGCGGGTGATGTCGGCGTGGCTGAGCAGGGGACGCGTCAGCTGGGCGGTCACAGTGCCTCCTCCGGGTGGACGCGCAGGACCAGGGTCATCTTCGCCGCGACGACGTCGTCGGAGCGGCGGCACAGGGCCTTCACCCGCACCAGGTCGTCCTCCGCGGTGGGCACCCGGTCGGCCTGCACGCGCAGGACGTCGCCGGGCAGCAGCGGCGCGCTCAGCGACACCGACACGATGGTGTCGATCTCGGTGCGCACCCCGTCGCCGCGCTCGGCGGCCACCATCCGGCGGACCGCCTGGTGCACCGACTCGATGGTGAAGACACCGGGGTAGATCGTGAAGTGCGGGTAGTGCCCGGCCAGGTAGGGGTCGTGCGCGACGACGTCCTTCTCGGCGCGGACACCCTTTCCGGGCAGCACCTCGACGCGGTCGACCGCGGTCAGCGGTGCGGCGTGCGTGCGTTTCACGGGAATTCTCCTGGGTCGCGGGACATGGTCCTAGATGACGATTCCGCCATCGACCTGGAGCACCTGGCCGGTGATGTAGCCGGCCTTGTCGGAGAGCAGGAACGACACCAGGTCCGCCACGTCCGACGCTTGGCCGAAACGGCGCATCGGAATCATCTTCTTCGCCTTGTCCCGCACCTTGTCGGGCAGTTCGGCGGTCATGTCGGTCTCGATGAAACCGGGTGCCACGACGTTGACCCGCACGCCGTAGGGCGCGAGCTCCTTGGCCAGCGCCCGGCTCATGCCGTTGATGCCGGCCTTCGCCGCGGAGTAGTTCGTCTGGCTCGCGGTGCCGTAGACGCCCGCCACCGAGGACAGGTTGACGATCGCGCCGGACCGCCGCTTCATGAACCCGAACGCGACCGTGCGGCAGAAGTTGAACGTGCCGGTCAGGTTGGTGTCGATGACCGCGTTCCAGTCCGAGTGCGGCATCAGCACCATCGGGTTGTCGCGGACGATCCCGGCCGAGTTGACCAGCGCGTCGAGCTCGCCCAGCTCCTCCTCGGCGGCCTTGACGAACGCCTCGACCGCCTCGGAGTCCGCGACGTCGCACGGCGCCTGGTACACGGCGACGCCGCGTTCGCGCAGCGCCGCCTCGGTCTCCGCCGCGGCTTCGACGCCGCCGCGGTAGCAGAAGGCGATGTCGAACCCTTCGTCGGCCAGCGCGATGGCGGTGGCCCGGCCGATGCCCCGGGAACCCCCGGTTACGATGGCGCTTCGTTTCGCAGACATGGCACTTTCCCGTCGCCGTGACCTGATGCGTGATGAATGATCCGGGGAATCCCGAGGCCGGGTTTCCCCGGACCTTTCGGGGGTTTTCGATTTCCCTGCCGTGCAACCAACATAGTCGGCGCCCGGCGGCGCGCTCAATGATCTGCGCGCCGATTGCCTGAACTTGCAAGCGCCCCGTGCGGGGGAACGCTCAGGCGCCGGCCCCGGACATCGCCGCGACGAGGCTCTTGGGCCGCATGTCGGTCCAGTTCTCCTCGACGTGGCGCAGGCAGGCCTCGCGGCTGTCCGGCCCCAGGGTGGTGGTCCAGCCCTCGGGGACGCGGGCGAACGCGGGCCACAGGGAGTGCTGGCCCTCGTCGTTGACCAGCACGAGGTAGCTCAGGTCGTCGTTCTCGAAGGGGTTCGTCACGGTCGTGTTCCTTCCGGGGTGGGGTCGCCCGCGGCGGCGCCGAGGGCTCGGGCCAGCACGCGGCCGATGTCGGCGAGCGGCGCCGGCTGCGTCATGTCGTTGTGGTGGGCGGCGATGTCGTGGCGGACGACGCGGTCCACGTGGCCGTCCCAGCGGTCCGGGCTCGGTCCGTCCGGTCCCTGGTCGTGCGCGGCGACGAACAGCAGGACGTCGCCCGCGACGCGGCCGTTCACGTGCTCCCGGGCGAGCCTGGTGTTGTTGGCAAACACCTCGTGGATGCCGGTCAGGTGCTGTTCGGACAGCTCGCCCAGCACGCCGTCCTGCGCGCTGAGCAGCTCCGCCACGCGGGCCCGGTCCAGCGGACCGTCGCCCAGTGCCGCGCGGTCGTAGCCGGAGACGTCCAGCAGGGCGCCGAACAGCTCGTCGGCGTCGATGGGCGTGCCGGGCAGGCGCTCGGCGTCGCTCTTGGGGAACGAGTCGAGCAGCGCCAGCACGGCCACCTCCTCGCCCTGCTCCTGGAGCCGGGCGGTGATCTCGTGCGCGACGTGCCCGCCGAACGACCAGCCCAGCAGGTGGTACGGGCCTTCCGGCTGCACCGCGCGGATGTGCGCGAGGTACTCGTCCGCGACCTCGCCCACGGTCGTGGGCAACGGCCCGCCCGCCGCGTCCATGCCGCGCGACTGAAGCGCGTACACGGGCCGGTCGGGCCCGAGGTGGCGCAGCAGGCCCGCGTACGACCAGCCGAAGCCGCTGGCCGGGTGCACGCAGAACAGCGGCGGCAGCGAACCGCCCCGGCGCAGCGGCAGCAGCACGTCGAACGCGCCGCCGTCGTCGTCCTCGCCCAGGTGGGCGGCCAGCTCCGCGACCGTCGGCGCCTGGAACAGGCTCCGGATCGCCAGGTCGACCCCGAAGCAGGCCCGCACCCGGCTGATCAGCTTGGTGGCCAGCAGCGAGTGGCCGCCGAGGTCGAAGAAGCCGTCGTCGATGCCGACCGACGACAACCCGAGCACCTCCGCGAACAGCTCGCACAGCACGCGCTCGCGCTGGTCGCGGGGCGCCCGACCGCCCGCGGTCGCGTCCGGGGCGGGCAGCCCGCGGCGGTCCAGCTTCCCGTTGGGCGTCAACG
>NZ_JBFAAX010000372.1:0-5691 GCF_040639995.1 Actinosynnema sp. NPDC023658
CTGCGGCGCCGGGCGCAGCAGCTCTCCGGGGCCGACCCGGTGCGCATCGGCTACGTCAACTGGCTGCCGCCGGACCTGACCGCGCGCACGGCCGGGGTCGGGCAGGTGTACGTGGACACGTGGGTCGTGCCGTCGCACGCGCAGGCGGCCCGGGTCGCGGACGGCAGCCTGGACCTGGCCGTGTGCTGGGTCGGCGCCGCCGACCTCGCCCGGCACGGGTTGGTGGCGCGGCTGCTCGGCGCCGACCGGCTGTACGCCGTGTCGACCGGCACGGACAGCGGCCCGGTGCGGGCCGCGGACACCACGGTGCTCGTGGACGACGACGTCACGTCCTGGTCGTCGTGGAACCGGTTCGCCGAGGAGTTCGCCCGCGACACCGGCGCGCGCGTGGTGCGCATCCACAACGGCGCCGTCACAGGGCCGGCGTTCTTCGACCACGTGCGGGCGTGCACGACACCGGTGCTCAACTCCCCCAAGGGCCAGACCGCTCCCCTGCCGCCGGACCTCGTCCGCCGGCCGGTGGTCGACCCGGAGGTGGTGTGGACGTGGTCGCTGGTCCGCCGCGACGACGAGGTCCGGCCCTCCGTGCTGGCCGTCGCGGACGCCGTCACGCGTGACGTGGGCGACCTCGGTCTGCGCCGGGACGGCGTGTGGCTGCCCGCGGACGACCCCCACCGACCCCTCGGAGGCTGAACCTCCCACGAGGGAGGGAACAAGTCGTGGCACGTGAACCCGCTCGCGCGCACGATCGAACCGTCAGTCGAACCACTCCCCGGAAAGCGGGTACCGGACATGTCCACCCAGAAGGTAGCGATCATCACCGGCGCGTCCCAGGGGATCGGCGCCGCCCTCGTCCCGGCTTATCGCAAGCTCGGTTACTCGGTGGTGGCGACGTCCCGCTCGATCGACGCGCCGGACGACCCCGAAGTGCTGACGGTGCGGGCCGACCTGTCACAGCCGGGTGATGGCGCCCGCGTCGTGGAGGAAGCGCTCACCCGGTTCGGCCGGGTCGACACGCTGGTGAACAACGCCGGGGTGTTCGTCGCCAAGCCGTTCACCGAGTACACCGACGAGGACTTCGCCACCGTCGCGGGCACCAACCTCCGCGGCTTCTTCGACATCACCCGCAGCGCGGTGGCGGCGATGCTCGCCCGGGGCGAGGGCGGTCACGTGGTCAACCTCTCCACCACCCTGGTGGAGCACGCGCTGTCCCAGGTCCCGGCGGCGCTGGCGGCGTTGACCAAGGGCGGCCTGACCGCGGTCACCAAGTCCCTCGCGATCGAGTACGCGACCAGGGACGTCCGGGTCAACGCCGTCGCGCTCGGCGTCATCCGCACGCCGATGCACGCCCCGGAGACGCACGACTTCCTCGCCGCGCTGCACCCGGTCGGCCGCCTCGGTGAGATCGGGGAGGTGGTCGACGCGGTCACCTTCCTCGAACAGGCCGGCTTCGTCACCGGTGAGGTCCTGCACGTCGACGGCGGCCAGAGCGCGGGCCACTGACGTGCGCGCCGACGAGGTCCTGCGGGACGTCATGGACCGGTGGCGGGACGCGGTGGGCGCGCACCGGCCCGACGAGGTCGCCGCGCTGTTCACCGAGGACGCGATCTTCCAGGGCCTGCGCCCGTACGGGGTCGGTCGCGAGGTGGTGGCCGACTACTACGCCTCCCAGCCGCTCGGGTTGGCCGCGCGGTACGAGGTCGTGGAGACGCGCGAGTTGGCCGAGGGAGTGGTGCTCGGCTACCTCGACGTGGAGTTCTCGTTCGTCGACCGGCCGGTCCTGCCGGTGCACCTCGGCGTGGTCGTGCGGGACGGGCTGATCAGCCACTACCAGGTGTCCAGGCTCGACTAGAGCGCCACCTCCGCCAGTCGCGCGGACTGGCCGGCGCGGGTCGTGCCGATCGACGCGGCGAGTTCGCGGGTCTCCTGGTCGGCGCCGCTGTCCTGTTCGCCGCGCGCCAGCAACGCCGACTGCTCCAGGTGCTCGCGCAGCTTCGCGGTCAATCCGGACGGGTCCATGCGCAGCCCCGCGAGGTCGGCCTCCGACACCAGGCCGGGCATCTGGTGACCCGCGTGCGGGTTGTCGTCGGGCAACCCGGCCCGCTCCCGCAACCGCTTGAGCCGCACCAGTTCCTGCTCGTGCGACGAGCGCAGCTCGGCCGCGAACGGCGCGAGCTCGGGCGGCGCGAGGTCCAGCGCGGGCAGCAGCTGCTCGTCCATCGGGATCATCAGCTGGATCCACGCGGTGTCGGTGGGGTTGAACGGCGACGAGGACACCGGCGTCGGCACCGGCGGCGGTGTCGCGGTCGGCGCCGACGAGCACGCCGCCACCAGCAGCAGGGGGACACCCCAGAGCGCCCGAAGGCGCCCTGGGGTGACCGGGGACGTCGTCCTCACCGAGGCAACCGGTAGTCCGGACCGAGGGCCGCGCCCCGGTTCGGCTTGTACTGGTCGAACCCGCGCGGATCGCACTGGAGACCTCCGTTGACGCAGTGGCTGACCAACGCCTGCAATGTGGGTGCGTCCCAGGCGTTCATGAAGTCGTAGTGCCACGTGTACCCGCGTCCGCTGGCGAGCCGGACGCGAGACATGTCGCCCGACACCGGGAACGCCATCTTGAACTCCAGCATCGGCACGGGCACCGGGTGCGTGGCCGGGCACACCAGGGTCGCCCGGTCCGGGTACGCCATGTGCGACTTGTGGTCGGCGGAGTCCAGGTCGCGGCCGTTCCAGCAGCTCGGTGCCTGGTAGCGGACGTTGAGCTGGGTGCCCGGCGGGCAGTAGGACGGGAAGTCCCAGTTGTGCGAGCTGTTGCCGCACTCCCAGCCCTCGACCGCGCCGGGCGCGGTGCGGAACTCGTCCTGCGTCGCGGTCGGGCTGCCGACCACGAACCGGATCCCGGCCGGGAACGACCGGACGTCCTGGTACCGCAGGATGCCGGACTTGTAGTAGATGACCTGCGGGAAGTCCGGCACGATCAGCTGGTCGCCGTTGTAGACCGACGGGAACCAGTAGGCGGACTTGTCGTCGGGCGTCCTGCAGTTCGTCTGC
The DNA here is from genome assembly GCF_040639995.1 of Actinosynnema sp. NPDC023658. Lineage (NCBI taxonomy): Bacteria > Bacillati > Actinomycetota > Actinomycetes > Pseudonocardiales > Pseudonocardiaceae > Actinosynnema > Actinosynnema sp. NPDC023658. The sequence continues at coordinate 3,052 of NZ_JBFAAX010000372.1, forward strand.
CCGGCCTTCAGCGAGGTGGTGGTGCTGCTCGCGTTGGTCGAGCTGTTGCCCAGGAACGTGTGCATGTGCGACGCACCGGGCAGGCCCGGGAAGACGATCGGGTCGTCCGGGCGGTGGGCGGTGACCGAGCAGTTCGCCTGGAACTCGTGGTGCGTGACCAGATCATCGGCCTGGGCCGGTTGGGTGGCGACCGTCAGTACGGTCGCCAGGAGGCCGACCGCAGCAGTGGCGGTCAGCGCGCGGAGTGTTCTGGACATCCTTGTCCTCCTGCCGACGTGCGGGACGTGGCTGGGAGAGCGCTCTCCCAAAAGAGGTTGCCCGCTACCCCACCCGGGTGTCAAGAGGGCCGTCGTTGACAGATCCGTCCTCGGTTCGCAACACTTCGAGCCGGGTTGAGAGAGCGCTCTCCCGCACCTCGATCCGACAATCCGGCAGGAGACGCCATGTACCGCCTCCGATCCGCCAGCACGGCGGTCGCCACACTTCTGGGGTTCGCTCTGCTCATAGGGGTCGTGCTGGTCCCGGGCACGGCGAACGCCGCGCCCGTGCTGCTGTCCCAGGGCAAGCCCGCCACGGCGTCCTCGACCGAGGGCGCGGGCACGCCCGCGTCGGCGGCCGTCGACGGCGACGCGGGCACCCGGTGGGCGAGCGCGTGGAGCGACCCGCAGTGGCTGCGGGTGGACCTGGGCGCCACCTCGACGCTGAGCCGCGTCGAGCTGGACTGGGAAGCCGCCTACGCCAAGTCGTTCCAGCTCCAGGTCTCCGCCGACGGCACCACCTGGACCACCGTCCACACCACGGCCTCCGGGACCGGCGGCAGGCAGGGCATCGACGTGACCGGCTCCGGCCGGTACGTCCGCCTGTACGGCACCCAGCGCGCCAACGGCTACGGCTACTCGCTCTGGGAGTTCCGCGTCTACGGCACGCAGGGCACCACCCCCACGCCCGGCACCGGCGTGCACGTCACCGGCTCCCAGGGCAACTGGAAGCTCGTGGTGGACGGCCTGCCGTGGACCGTGAAGGGGCTCACCTGGGGTCCGCCGGCGGCCGACGCGGCCCGGTACATGCCGGAGCTGAAGTCCATGGGCGTCAACACCCTGCGCACGTGGGGCACCGACGGTTCCACCAAGCCGCTGCTCGACGCGGCGGCGGCCAACGGCATCAAGGTGATGAACGGCTTCTGGTTGCAGCCCGGCGGCGGCCCCGGCTCCGGCGGTTGCGTCAACTACGTCACCGACACCACCTACAAGACCGACATGCTGAACACCATCCGGCAGTGGGTGACCACCTACAGGGACCACCCCGGCGTGCTCATGTGGAACGTCGGCAACGAGTCCATCCTGGGCATGCAGAACTGCTTCTCGGGCACCGAGCTGGAGAACCAGCGCGTCGCCTACGCCAAGTACGTCAACGAGGCCGCCCGCGCCATCCACGCCATCGACACCAACCACCCCGTCACCAACACCGACGCGTGGACCGGTGCGTGGGTCTACCTCAAGGCGCACGCGCCCGACCTCGACCTGTACTCGGTGAACTCCTACGGCAACGTCTGCCAGGTCCGGCAGGACTGGATCAACGGCGGCTACACCAAGCCGTACCTGCTCACCGAGGCCGGACCGGCCGGTGAGTGGGAGGTGCCCAACGACGTCAACGGCGTGCCGAGCGAGCCGACGGACGTGCAGAAGCGCGACGGGTACACGCGGGCGTGGGAGTGCATCACCGGGCACACCGGGGTGTCGTTCGGCGGCACGCTGTTCCACTACGGCACCGAGTACGACTTCGGCGCGGTGTGGTTCAACCTGACCCCGGCGGGCAAGAAGCGGCTGTCGTTCTACGCGGTGCAGAAGGCGTTCGGCGGCGCGACGCCCGCCAACACCCCGCCGGTGATCACCGCCATGAACCTGCCCACCAGCGTCCCGGCGGGCGCGCAGCTGGCCGTCGACGTGGCCGCGAGCGACCCGAACGGCGACCCGATCACCTGGTCGGCGGCGTTCAACAGCAAGTACATCGACAACAGCGGTGGTCTGGCGAGCACCCCGGTGCAGGTCAACGGCAACCGCCTGACGGTGACCGCGCCCGACCGGCTCGGGGTGTGGAAGGTGTACGTCATGGCCGAGGACGGCCGCGGCAACATCGGCATCGAGACCCGTTCCGTGCGGGTCGTCGCGCCGCAGCCGGCCGGCACCGACGTGGCCTTGAACAAGCCCGTCACAGCCTCGTCCTACCAGCAGGTGGGTGACGGTGCGCCGTTCCCGCCGTCGAACGCCGTGGACGGCAACGCGGGCTCCCGCTGGGCGACCGACTGGGCCGACCCGCAGTGGCTGCGGGTGGACCTCGGCGCGGTGACCACGTTCCAGCACGTCCAGCTCGTGTGGGAGGGCGCCTACGGCAAGGCGTACGAGATCCAGGTGTCCGACGACGGCACGACCTGGCGGTCGGTCTACGGCACCACGACCGGCAACGGCGGCGTCGACTCGATCGACGTGACCGCGACCGGTCGGTACGTGCGGCTGAACGCCACCCAGCGCGGCACCGGGTGGGGCTACTCGCTCTACGAGCTCGGCGTCTACCGGCGCTGATCGCGAAGACGGCCGGTGAGTCGGGGCGCTCCCCGACTCACCGGCTTCGCGCGCGCCGAGG
>NZ_JBFAAX010000373.1:0-5689 GCF_040639995.1 Actinosynnema sp. NPDC023658
GTGGGCGTGCCGAGCACGTCCAGGGTCGCCTCCACGACCGGTTCGGGCATGAACCGCGCCATCCCCGCCGCGGCCTCCGCACGGGTCAGCTCGACGAACCGGACCGGCTCGCCCAGCGCGTCCGCGATCGCCGCGACCTGCTGCCGCGGCGTGAGCGCCGCCGGACCCGTCAGCACGTAGGTGCGCCCGCCGTGACCGTCCTCCCGCAGCGCCACGGCCGCGACGGCGGCGATGTCGTCCGGGTCGACGGCGGGCAGCGCGACGTCCCCGAACGGCGCGGCGGCGACCCGGTCGGCGCGGATCGTCCCGGCCCACGCGAAGGCGTTGGAGGCGAACGCGCCGGGCCGCAGCACCGTCCACTCCAGCCCGGAAGCCCGCACGGCGTCCTCCAGGTGCGACGGGTGGTGCAGCGTCTCGACGCCCTGGGAGGACAGCAGCACGACCCGGCGGACGCCGGCTCCCCGCGCGCGGTCGAGCACCTCGCGCACCGCGGTGCCGCCACCCGCGCCGGCCAGGAAGTCGCCCGACGTCAGCAGGAACAGCGCGTCGGCGCCGGCCAACGCGGGCTCCAGGCTCGCCGGCTCGGACAGGTCCGCCCGCACCCCCCGCACCCCGGGCGGCACGTCCGGCGCGGAGATCCCGCGCGACACGGCCGTCACCTGCTCGCCGGCCTCGACCAGCAGCCGCACCAACGTCCGGCCGACGTTCCCGGTCGCCCCGGTCACCACGATCATGATCACTCCCGTTCGTCGCTTCCTCGCTGACGCCGGGAACGTTAGTGTCGCGGGGATAGTAGGTACCCAGGGGAAAGTAATGGCGGAGGGGGCCGGTTGTGACCAGCGGCACACGCGAGGCGGTCGACCCGGAGCAGGCGTGCCCGATCTCACCGGTGGTGGACATCGTGTTCAGCCGCTGGACGACCCCGATCCTGTGGGCGCTCAACGAGTTTGGCCGGCAGCGGTTCGTGGAGCTGTCCCGCCGGCTCACCACGATCACGCCGAAGGTGCTCACCCAGCGGTTGCGGCAGCTCGAGCGCGACGGTCTCGTCGTGCGCACCTATCACCCGGAAGTCCCGCCGCGGGTGGAGTACGAGATCAGCGAGCTCGGGCGCAGCCTCGCGCCGTTGTTCGCGACGCTGGCCGAGTGGTCCTCGGAGAACCTGGGCAAAGTGGAGCGGGCCCGGTTGGAGCACGACGCCCGGGACCGGGTCGGCGGCCGGCGGAACTGAGGGAGCGGCCCGGAAATCCGCACTGGTGCGGAAAAGGCGCAACGACCCGCCGCGGCGGCGGTGCGGCGGGTCGACGCGCGGTTACCAGCATGCACCACATTCCCGTGGCTCAGCTGATGGTTTGCACGATCGGGTGTTGTTTTGTCACATTCGTTGCAACGGGGAGCTTCGCCGCGCCGCGGATCACCCGTGACGGCCGGCGGCGCACCGGGCCGGCCGCGGTGAGGCCGGGGAAGCGGCGGAACAGCCCGCGCAGCGCCGCCGCACCCTCCATCCGGGCCAGCGACGCGCCCAGGCAGTAGTGGATGCCCGAGGAGAACGCCAGGTGCTCGCGCACGTCCGCGCGGTCCGGGTCGAACCGGTGCGGATCGGTGAACACGGCCGGGTCGCGGTTGGCCGCCGCCAGCATGAGCATGATCGGTGCGCCCTTCGGGATGCGCACCCCCGCGACCTCGGTCGGCTCGAACGGCACCCGCACCGTGTACTGCACCGGCGGGTCGTGGCGCAGGGTCTCCTCGACGACCGCGTCGGCGTGACCGGGGTCGGCCAGCAGGCGGGCCCGCGTCTCCGGGTGGCCCAGCACGGCCAGCGCGGAGTTGCCGATGAGGTTGACCGTGGTCTCGAAACCGGCCACCAGCAGGAGTTCCGTGGTGGCGATCAGGTCTTCGCGGCTCAGGTCGTCGTGCGCCGCCAGCGCGGACACGACGTCGTCGCCGCCGGGGTGCCGCCGCCGGCGTGCGACGAGGTCGTCCAGGAACTCCTCGAACTCCCGCAACGCGGCGTGCAGCGCCCGCATCTCGCCCAGGTCGCGCACGCCGTCGAGCGCGTTGACCAACGCCTTGCCCCAGCGGGCGAACGCCGCGTGGTCCGCGCCCGGCACGCCGAGCAGGTCGGCGATCACCTGGATCGGCACCCGCGCCGCGAAGTCGCCCACGAGGTCGAACGTGCCGCGGTGCGCCACCTCGTCCAGGTACTCCTCGACGACCCGCTCGACGGTGGCGGTCTGCGCGCGCAGGCCGCGTGGCGTGAACCAGGGCGCGACCAGGCGTCGCAACCGCGTGTGGTCGGGCGGGTTGCGCACCAGGAACGACTCCTCGACCGGGTTCACCAGCCGTCGACCGTCGACCTCGACCGACGAGTCCACCGGCGACAGCGCACCCGCCCGCAGCGGCCCGAAACCGGGGTCGCGCAGCAGTTGCGCGCACAGCTCGTGCGACGCGGTCAGGTACACGCCCATCTTCGTCTTCACCAGCACGCCCTGCCGGCGCACCGACTCGTACACCGGGTAGGGGTCGCGCTGAGGGCTGATGTCGAGCAGGCGGGCGGCGGGATCCCCGAGGAGGGCCCGCGCCCGGACGATCCTGCGCCCCAGGAACAGCAGCGTCGCGTTCTTCACCGTGGACGGCATGGCATCACGGTGTCGTGAATGCGAGAAAGGTTCAAGCCCGGCGCGGGTGAGGCGGCGGCCCGGGCGGTAAATCCGCTCGCGCCGCCGCACCGCCCGTCCTACTCTCCGGCGCGATGACCTCCGTGCTGTGGCTCCTGGGCCCCTCCGGCGTCGGCAAGTCGACGGTCGGCTGGCTGGTCTACCGCACCCTCGACCGCGCCGCCTACGTCGACGCCGACCAGCTCGGCCTCTGCTACCCGTCGACCGGCGACGACCCGGAGAACCACCGGGTGAAGTCGAGTGCGCTGGGCGCGTTGTGGCCGGACCTCAAGGCCGCCCCGCTCGTCGTCTCCGGCTTCCTCGACAGCCTCGGGGAAGCCCGCCGGTACACCGATCGCCTGCCCGGCGCCGACGTCACGCTGTGCCGGTTGGGGGTGGGCCGGGAGGAGCTGCGCGCCCGGTTCCTCGGTCGCGGCTGGCTGACCGAGCAGGTCTACGTCGTCCTCGACGAAGCCGAAGCGCTGGAGCGCCCCGACTTCGTCGACTTCGCGGACTTCACCGTGGACACCGGCGGCCGCTCGCCCGCCGACGTCGCGGCGGAGATCCGGGAGAGGTGGACACCGTGACCGTGCTCTGGATCGCCGGGCCGCGCGCGGTCGGCAAGTCGACCGTGGGTTGGGAGGTGTTCACCCGGCTGTGCGCGCGCACCAAGTCGGGGTACGTGGACCTGGCGCAGATCACCTTCACCACACCGCCGCTCGACGTGGCGGCCAAGGCGCGGCGGCTCGACGCGGTCCTCCGCGTCCACCGCGAGGAGGGCGCTCGGCACCTCGTCGTCACGGGTGAGCACCACCCGGACCTCCTCCCGGAGGCGCACCTGTGCTGGCTGCACGCGAGCCGCGACCGGCTCGTGGCACGCCTCCTGCTGCGTGGCGAGGGGAAGGGGCCGCCGATCCCCGGCGACGAACTGCGGGGTGCGCCCGAAGCCGACCTGTGCCGGTCGGCCGAGGTCGTGCCCGCACCGCCGGCGGCCGACCTGGTGGTCGACACCGACGACCGCGCGGCCGGCGAGGTCGCGGACGAGATCGTCGACCGGTTCTTCGCCGCCTAGCGGGTCGTGCCGGTGACGCGCAGCGACGCCGACCGCCACGTGCCGCCGTCCGGCGTCCGCTGCGGTGCCTCCGCCAGCGCGAGGTCCGGGTACCGGCGCAGCACCGCGGACAGCGCCACCTCGGTCTGCACCCTGGCGAACGCGGCACCCAGGCAGAAGTGCACGCCGTGCGAGTAGCCGAGGTGCCCGACGGACGGCACGCGGGTGATGTCCAGCCGGTCCGGCGAGGTGTGCACCCGAGGGTCGCGGTTGGCCGCCACGATCGCCGCCATCACCGGTTGGCCCGCGCCGATCACCACGCCGGCGACGGTCACCTCCTCCCGCGTGTACCGGGGCACGGTGAGCAGCTGCGGGCCCGCCCACCGGGTCAGCTCCTCCACGGCGCGCGGCATCAGACCGGGGTCCGCCCGCAGCGCCGCGAGCTGGTCGGGGTGGGTGAGCAGCGCTTCCAGGCCGTTGACGATGAGGTTGGTCGGCGTCTGCCCGGCCAGCACGAGCTGCCACACCAGGGTGACCAGCTCGACGTCGGTGAACCGGTCGCCGTCCTCGTCCTGCACGCGCAGCAGCAGCGAGATCAGGTCGTCCCCCGGTGACGTGCGGCGCAGCTCCACGGCCTCCTTAGCGCCCTCGATGACCGCGGGGATCGCCTCGATGAACGCCGGCCCGAAGCCCGCCGCCACGGCCGCGCCGTACTCGCGCCACCGAGGGCGGTTCGCGTCCGGGATGCCCACCAGCTCGCAGATCACGTCCATCGGCAGCGGGCGGGCGAGGTGCGGCACCAGGTCGACCGGGTCCTCGTCCGGCAGGGCGTCGAGCAACCCGTCCACGATCACCTCGGCCCGCGCCCGGAACTCCTCGGCCCGGCGGGCGGTGAACGCGGGTGCGGCCAGCTTGCGCAGCCGCCGGTGCTCCGGGCCGTTCATCTCCGACATCGTGCGCAGGTAGGGCCGGCAGTGCTCCGGGACGCCCGGCAGGCCGACGAAGCTGTTCGCGTTCACCTCGAACCGGGGGTCCGCGAGCATCGCCTTGGCGTCCTCGTACCGGGTCAGGATCCACACCGACCCCATGCCGGGCAGGGGCATCCGGGCCACCGGCGAGGCCTCGCGGGCTTCGCCGTAGGCGGTGAACGGGTCGAACAGCACCTCGGGCTGGGCGGGATCGATCACGGGAACGGACAACAGGGCCTCCGGATGTTCAAGTCAGATGTTCTCATCATCTGAATGGTCACGGTATCTTGCCGGTACGACGCCTGGCAAACGAGGAGCGTGGCCGTGAGGCTGAGCAGGGCGGAGGCGCAGGAGCGCAACCGGGCGAAGGTGCTGGACGCCGCCCGCGCCGAGTTCGCCGAACGCGGGTTCCGGGACGCCAAGATCGACGCGATCGCCCAGCGCGCCGAGCTGACCAGGGGCGCGGTGTACTCCAACTTCCCCGGCAAGCGGGCCCTCTACTTCGCCGTGCTGGCGGACCTGGCGGAGCGCGCGACCGCCCCGTCGTCCCCGCACCGCGGGACGGACCGGCGCCAGGCCCTCGGCGCGCTTGCCCGCGCGTGGGTCACCTCGCTCGGCCACGACCCGCTGGCGCGCGACTTCCTGGCCGAGGTGGCCGCCGAGGAGGTGACGCGCCGGCCGTTCACCCAGCTGTTGAAGCTCGACGCGGTGCTGCTCAGCCTCGCGCTGGAAGCCGTCCACCCGTTCGTGCCGCCGGGAGCGCCCCCGCCCGGAGCCCCGCCGGCCCGGATGGTGCGCACCGCCGAAGTCGTGCTCGCCGCGCTGCACGGCGCGAGCGGCCTGGCCACCGCCGCGCCCGGCTTCCTGGAGCCGTTCGACGTGATCAGCGCGTGCGAGCAGCTCGCCGGGCTGGAGCTGAACGACTGGTGGGCCGCGCCCCCGGCCGCGGCGGTGCTGGCCGAGGTCCGGCCGTGGTCACCGCCGACCGCGTTCGACGTCGTGCGCGGCGAACGGGT